>JADFRU010000390.1:0-2168 GCA_022561115.1 Chloroflexota bacterium
GAGTTAAAGGTTTACCGGGACGGTGTGGAACATCCGTTGCAGATTCGAAAATTGTCGTGGACCTCTGGTCAGACCGAGAAGAACGGCTATGAGCACTTCATGCTCAAGGAGATTCACGAGCAACCTACGGCTCTGCGGGACACGCTCGCATCGTACCCCGACGGACTTCCCGGATTGCCGGTGGAAAGTCCGGAACGGCTTCTGCTCCTCGCATGCGGCACCTCTTACCACGCTGCGCTCTACGCAGAATTGCTCATAACAAGCTCGTCCAACGTAAGCGCGAGGGCGCATGTCGCCTCCGAGTACGCTGCCCGTACTCGCGGGAACAGTGAGGGGTTGGTGGTGGCGATATCGCAGTCCGGCGAGACTGCCGACACGCTTGCCCCGATCCGGGCCCTGAAAGCGGCGGGCCATTCCATAGTGGGCGTGACCAACGTCCAGGAAAGCAGCCTGGACCGCCTGGCGGATACCGTCTTTCTAACGAAAGCCGGCCCGGAAGTCGCCGTAGCGTCGACCAAGACTTTCACAACACAGATGGCGCTGATGGCGTTGCTGGCCGCAGAACTTACTGACGATGCTCAGGTCGCGTCCGATATTCGGTCTGGTTTACGCAGCCTTCCGGGCAAAGTGGAGCAGTTGATCGCTCGCTCGGACGAGATTCAGAAAGTCGCAGAGTGGCTGGCCGGTTTCGACCATGCGTTCATCGTCGCCAAGGGCGCGCAAGTTCCGGTCGCTCTTGAGGCGGCACTCAAGCTTAAAGAAGTGGCGTACATGCACGCCGAGGGCATGCCGGCAAGCGAGTTGAAGCACGGTCCCTTCGCCCTGCTGACGCCGGAAACGCCGGTGCTTGCGATGGTGCCTGACGACGAAAACCGGGCCCGTATGGTCACCACGATTCGAGAGATAAGCGCCAGGGGAGCGCCTGTCGTGGCCCTCGTGGACGGGGAGTCTGCCGACATCGCCGAATTTGCCAGGACAATCGTGCAGATGCCCGGGATACACGGGTCGCTGGCGCCCATCATTTACACGGTGGCGGTTCAGCTGATCTCGTACTACTGCGGCAAGGCGCGCGGCTGTCCGATCGATCGGCCCCGTAACCTCGCCAAGAGTGTGACGGTCCACTAACAAAAGCTAACGACGACGTTCGGGTGCGGTCTCCCATTCCAGTTGGTTGAGGTCGCCTGGCTATGTATCTGTCGCCCCGAATGAAGCTCGGCCCGCAACGGCGCCCGTTTCCCGAACCGGACGCACGCCAAGGAAAAATATGGATAGTCAACAAATAGCGCCCAGAATCGTGGTGATCGGCGGAGGCAGCGGTTCGTCCGTGCTTCTCCGTGGACTGAAGAGCTCGACGGCGGACCTCACGGCCATCGTCACGATGTTTGACAGCGGCGGCAGCACCGGCCTCTTGCGGCGGGAGTTCGGATACCCGCCGCTTGGCGACCTTCGTCAGTGCCTGGTGGCTCTCAGCGAGGACAGTGAAGTCACCGCTGCGTTGCGGTCGGCATCGGAATTTCGGTTCGACAAGAACAGCAGCCTGAACGGGCACAACCTGGGCAACCTGCTGCTGGCGGCGCTCACGACGGTTAGCAACGATCTCGAAGACGGAATCAACGAAATGTCTCGGATTCTGCGCATCACTGGCCGCGTGATCCCGGTTTCGTTGGAACAGGCGGACCTGTGTGCGGAGTTGGAAGACGGGACCATCCTCAGGGAGGAGTCCAATATCGACCTCCGGGAGACAGGCATCCCGCCGATTTCCAGGGTCTTCCTTGATCCTCCCGTTGCCGCAAATCCGCGCGCTGTGAGCGCAATCCTGGCGGCGGATCTCGTGGTCCTGGGACCCGGCGATCTTTACACCAGTATCATCCCGAACCTTCTGGTTACTGACGTAGCGCATGCGTTGAGATTGACCAGCGCCAAACTCGTGTATGTGTGCAACCTCATGACCAAGCACGGAGAGACGGACGGATACCGGGCATCGGATTTCGCTCGCACGATCTGTCATTACATGGGAGCGAAGCTGGATTGGGCCGTACTGAACACTGGCTACGTGCCGCCCGAAGTCCGGAAGATGTACGTCGATGAGTGTGCCGAGCCTGTCGTAGCTGACGAGGAAGAGGTGGGGAAGCATGCCCGCAGGGTCTTGACGGCGCCGCTTTCCGAGA
>JADFRU010000391.1:0-2160 GCA_022561115.1 Chloroflexota bacterium
CACCAAGGCGTGACGTTCTACGCCAAACCGCTGGAGACTCTAGTGGGTCAACTTTGGATGCAAATCAACAGTCATCCGGGCAACTAGTGGGTAGATACAACGCCGTTTTGCGTAGGAATCATCATCGGCCACATAAAGTTGCGGTTGCCGGCGGAACTGCACTTGTGAAATTTAAGGCGAAACTACAGTTGTGAAACTCAAATTATCAATAATCAGCACAGTGCTAGGGTTGGGTTCGATTAGAAGTGAGGCGATTTCCCCAATCCCGGAAATATCAACATGACCTGCGCCAATCGCGGTTCCAGTCTGAGTAGTAAACAGATCTGTACCGTTGAAGTTAATCACGCCCAGTTGCGTAGCTGACGCATCAAATGCCGTTACGGTTAAATCTCCACCTGGGTCAACGAAAGGCCCTGGATGGTCAGGGCGTTTGCGAACAAAGACGTTTCAATTTTCTGCCCCCGCCCCGTCCGCTCACGATGGAACAGCGCTGCGCAGACCGACTGCACGACCGAGTAGCCGGTCGCGTAATCGATCATCGGCATGACGGTGAGGTAGCGCGGCACGCCCTGGTTCAACCGGAGATCGCCCGACCGGTAACCATCGAGGATGCCTTCTGCGGCCATCACGCCGGTAAGCCCCTGCATTAAAAGGTCATAGCCCGGATTGCCTGCGTACGGCCCCTGCCTGCCAAACGCCGTTATCTCGCTGTAGATGATGTCCGGCTTCACGCCCTTGAGGGTTTCGTAGTCGATCCCGAGGTCCGGCAGGACATCAGCCCGGTTGTTGACCGTCACGACATCGGCCTTCGATATCAACCTGTGGACGATCGAGCGGCCTTCTTCCGTCGTCAGGTCAAGACAGACTGAACGTTTACCACGATTAACCGTGATGAAACCCTTGCTCTCGGATTCGCTGATCGGCGATATACCGGCCCGCCAGGGATCGCCCCACGGCGGTTCGACCTTGATCACGTCTGCGCCGAGATCGGAGAGGAGCACTCCGCTGATCGGACCGGCGATGATCTGCGAGAACTCAATAATCCGTATGCCCTGAAGCGGTCCAGCCATCCATACACCTGCCTGAATCTGTCCGGTGCGGCAACGTCGCCTGCCGCGATGGCGCAGCTTATCCGAGCGCCGCCCCGGATTCGAGCAGATCGGCTATTTCGCCGGGCGAATATCCGGCTTCTGCCAGTATCTCCGCGGTGTGCTCCCCCAGAGCGGGAGAGGGACGCCCTGCTTCAGCGCGTGTGTCCGACCAGTTCGACACCGGACCGACAAGCTGCATTCTGCCGGCGGCGTGGTGATCCTGCTCAATCACCAGCCCGTTCGCAATCACCTGCTGGTCGTCGAGCAGCCCTTCCACGAACTGGACCGGCATCGCCGGGACGCCAGACTCTTTGAAGGCGCTCAACCACTCCTCCGCCGGCCGTTTTCGCATCATGTCTTCAACTTCTACGAGGAGTTTTTCTGCGAACTCCACGGCGGCCGGGTCCTCCTGATCCCAGCCCGGCTCGAACCGGATGTCATGGAACCCCACGCAGTCCGCCATGCGCCTGCGAAGCGGCTCGCTCAGGCAGGCCACGCTGATCACAGCGTCGGCCGTCTGGTACGGCCTGTAGTAGACCAGCAACGCGGCCGGGAACCAGCGCACCTCGTTGTACAGATCGTTCAGTTCGCCGTACGAAAGACCGGCGGCCTCAAGCGCCGGGAGGTCCTCATCATGCCAGCGCTGGGGCGCTGTCGGCTGGCCCGGAATTCGCGCAAGGTGGCCGGACTGCAGTGCAAGGGCATTAGCCAGGAGGGATGTGCCGATCTTCTGGCCGCGACCGGTCTTCTCCCGGGAGTACAGCGCAGCGCACACCGACTGGACGATGGCGTATCCGGTGGTGAAGTCCACAAACGGCGTGGTGCGGATCATGCGCGGCACGCCCCGCCACATGATCCCCTCTGACGACATGATGCCGCTGAAACCCTGGGCCAGGACGTCATACCCCGGCGCGCCGGCATACGGCCCCTCCAGCCCGTAGGCGGAAGCCTCACAGTAGATGATCCGGGGGTTCACCCCGGCGAGCGTCTCGTAGTCGATACCGAGCTTTGCCGGTACGTCCGGCCGGTGGTTGGTGACGACGATATCCGCCGATGAGACGAGACGATG
>JADFRU010000392.1:0-2151 GCA_022561115.1 Chloroflexota bacterium
CCGCAGGACCGCGGCTACAGCCGGGAAGGGGTCGAGAAGGAGTAATCCGTGCACGACACGCGCGTCGCCTTCGACGAGGCCCGGAAGCAAGGGGTGACGCCGTTCTGTCTCACGGTGGACAAGAACGGGCACGACTACCTGAAGACGATGATGCAGGACATGAACTACGAGGTCCTGTCAGACATATCGATGCTGCCAACCCGGCTGCCACAGCTCTACCGGCAACTCACAGAGGCATAAAGCAAAGGCCCGGGCAGAATCGCTGAGGGTGTCTCAGAAGACGCCATCCAACGCTGTTGCACGATGGGACTTCTCCCTCACCTCAATCCTCTCCCGCTGGGAGAGGGGGATCTGAGATAGCCCCTACGGCGTGCGGGCGATCAGGCTCCGTGTCCGTGACCTTGGGCCGCATCAGGGAGACGGCCGCATCAGGCGGTTAGGCCGGCGCCTTCCGGCAACCCCAGCATCAGGTTCATGTTCTGAATCGCCGCGCCGGACGCGCCCTTGCCAAGGTTGTCGATCTGGACCACCAGGAGCACGTGGCCGAGGGCGTTCGGAACCACCGAGATATCCAGCCCGTCGGTATCGTTCCGCGCCCGTGGATCAAAGGCCGGGTCTGAGTAGGCGAGCGCGTCCTCGATCGAGACCACGTTGACCAGCGGCTCGTCCGAGTAGCGTTCGTCCAGCAATTCCCAGATCGACTCGGCAGACGCGCCGGACTGAATCACGGCCTTGTGCAGGGGGATCTCGACGCGCATGCCCGTGATGAACGGGCCGACCGACGGGATGAACTGCGGCGCGTGCGTCAACCCGGAGTACCGGGTCATCTCCGGCACGTGCTTGTGCTCGGTTTCTAGCGCGTACGGAGACTCAAACGGAAGGTTGTCCAGGTCCGGCTGGCCGCCCTCCCACCGGGCGATCAGGTTCTTGCCGCCGCCCGAGTACCCGGAGAGGGCGTGGACGGTTATCGGCGCTTCGGCTGACAGGATGCCCGCCTCCGTCAACGGCCGGATGCACAGGATCACCCCGGTTGGATAGCAGCCCGGGTTCGATACCAGCTGCGCATCTCGAATCTCTTCCCGCGTGGACGGCTCCATTTCCGGCAGGCCGTAGGTCCAGCCTTCCGACACACGATGCGCCGTGGAAGGGTCGACGATCTTCGTGGCGCTCTCGGCGGCCCATTCCGATGCCTCGATAGCCGCATCGTCCGGCAGGCAAAGAATCGCCAGGTCAGAACTGGCGAGCGCGTCGCGCCTCTCGGCCGGATCCCTGCGTTTGTCATCGTCAAGGATGATCAGGTCGATGTCCTCGCGGACTTCGAGCCGGTTGCGAATCCGCAGGCCGGTGGTGCCGGAAGACCCGTCTATGAATACCCTGGAGATTGCCATGGAGACCTTACGTTTGCCCGTGGTAGACGCCAATTGTGCCATGCGTTGCCGGGAGCGTTGAACGGGAATCCCGGTCTATCGCCCCGGAATCAGGGAGTTCATGGCATGCGCCCGACGTATAATCGTCGCCATCGTCAATCACGCAGCGAGCCTATCCCATCCATGAAGATCGCCGTCAAGTTATTCGCCGGACTCCGCGACCGTGCGGGAACCGGCGACCTGTCCCTTGAACTGCCGGGCGGCGCGACCGTCGCGGACGCGATCGATGCGGCACAGCGCAGCACCCCGATCGAATGGACCGTCCCAACCATCCTCATGGCAGCGGTAAATAACGAGTACGTTGAGTTCACCAACACCCTGTGCGATGGCGACGAACTGGCCCTCATCCCGCCCGTAAGCGGCGGCTAACAGGCTCTCCTGCTTGAGTCTCGGCGATGAAATCCCCTCCCTGTGGGAGAGTATCGGGGTGGGTGAGAAGTCCTATCGGCAGCCGCCCCGAAATGCCGCAACCCAGACACCTGTAGCGCGACAACATCCCCAATGATTCTCATCACCGAACAGCCTCTCGACCCGAAGACGCTGACCGACGCCGTACGGGCCGATTCCGACGGCGCACTGGTCACATTTGAGGGCGTCACGCGCAACCACAACGACGGGCGCGTCGTCGAGTACCTGGAGTACGAGGCTTACCGGCCGATGGCTGACGAGAAGCTCCGGGAACTGGTTGACGAGATCAAGGACCGCTGGGAGATCGACGCGGTCG
>JADFRU010000393.1:0-2154 GCA_022561115.1 Chloroflexota bacterium
GCGACACCATCTCCTTGTAGTACTGGAGCGCACCCCGGAGGATCACCACCCCGCCAACCCCGGCGAGTGGAATTGCCAGCGAGCCGGACCCCCGGCCGTCGAACACCTCGGCGAGCAGCCATCCAAGGAGGGCCAGCCGGGCCACGCCCGCGGCCGCGGTCAGTAGGCCGATGAACACGGCCCATGCAATGCGAAGCCTGACGCCGCTCGTGAGCGCCCAGAGTCGAAGGTCGAAGTACATACGGGGGTTAAAACGTCTCCGGGAATCGTGGGAATGACGACATCACGCCCCGGTTAATTGTCTGGTGCGCCGGGACCCGGAGATTGTAGACGCACCCGGTCAGCCGGTGGGCTATGCCGAGGGACAACCGGCCGTTCCCTCCGGCGCCGGAGGGCGGTAGGCCGGAATGTGGCGCCGTGGTATGAGGGTGCACGTGTGTTGCGGTAACCAGCCCTTATTCATGAGGACTGCACCGGAAGCCTCGTCCGCGAGTGGGAGGGGATTGGAGGCGTGTCGCGCCGCTGCTGTCAGAGTCGACCGGCTGACCGCCACTACGGCGCAACGACCGGACGGGTTACCGCCGTTGCAACGAGTCGGATCCCGCCGCCCTGGTTCGCGTCGCCAGCACATACCCGGCGGCGCCGGTGATCAGGAGGACGGTGGCGATCTGGAACCCGGCCTGGAATCCGAACGCGTCCGCTATAAGGAACCCGGCGATCGGGCCCATTGCAGACCCCATGTCCAGCCACGTCGTATAGCGCGCCATCGAGCCGGCGCGCGCCTCGTCGGGCACGGCGTCGCCTGCGGATACGTCCAGCGCCACGGCCAGCAGCGAGCCGGTTATCAGCAGCAGTGGCAGGGCCGCCACGATAACCTCTGCCTGCGTCGCCAACCCCACGACGAGCATCGCCGCCAGGGTCAGGACGGACCCGATCATCACCGTTCGCCGGCGTCCCCACACGTCAGACAGGTGCCCCATCGGTACAGCGAGCGCCAGGTCGCCGAACCAGCGAACCCCGACCAGGAACCCGGCAAGCGTGACGATGCCGATCGAGACGCCGAATATCGTCGCCTGTTCGCCGTACAGGTCGGCGAGGAATGGCGAGATCGTTGCGATGACGAGACCGTTTGCGGCGAACGCAACGCTGAAGCGCAGGTAGTTGATTGCCAGCAGTCGTCTCCGGATGGCGCGAGCGCTTTCCGGAAGTGGCGAGACGAGCAGACTCCACGTCCGTTCCCGCAATCCTGTTCGTGGCGGCAGGCTTGTCGCCGCCCCGGTCGGGAAGGCCGGGAACCGGGCTATCTTGAAATTTGGAGCGGTGAAGGCGATCAACATGCCGATCACCCCGAGCGCGGCAAGCACCGTGAAGGCCACGCCTCTCCCGGCGGCGTCCGCAAGAGCGGCCCCGGCGGTCACTGCGATGAAGCTGCCAGCACGCTGGCCGGCGTTGAAAAAACCGATAAGCCGCCCACGGCTACGGGAATCGCCGATCTCGAAGGCGGTCAGGTACGCCCCGAGCCGCAGATGGGAGTAGCTGAGGCCCCATAGCGCACGCGCCGCTAGCAGCAGGGGCGCGCCCCTGCTGAACGCGTACACAAGAGTCGTCAGGCCGCCGACGATCACGGCGGTCACGAACGGCGCTTTGAACCCGAATCGATGGAACGACGCCGCGGCGAGTGAATTGCCGACGAGACGGACCAGCCGGTTGATACTCAGCGCCAGCCCGATCCAGACCGCCGGGGAAACGCCGAACGAGTCGGTCAGGCCAAATTCTGCGATGCTCGCCGGGAGGACGATGTAGATGAGCGAATCGCCCATGATGACGGCCGTGGTCGGAAGGACGACAGCCGCCATCTGGCGCGGGATATATGCGGTAGAACGCCCGGCGCCAACGTCCCCGTCCGTACCATCAGAACCCATCTAAACGCCATCTCCCAACTTCCCTTGTTGAAGCGGAAAACTGCGTTTAGTTGAAGCGGGGTTGATTAAACCCCGCTTCAACGCCTTTTAGCAGGTTCGATCTCAGTTGGCCGGCCCGTCGTCACCGTTATCTGACGTGGCTCGCCTCCGCATGGCGGGCGGGCGAGGCGGCGTAGGCGTCGAGCCGTCACCGTCACCGTTCCCGTTCCCGTTCCCGTTACTGGTGGACCGT
>JADFRU010000394.1:0-2136 GCA_022561115.1 Chloroflexota bacterium
GTGATCGAGGGAAATAATCGAGGGGAATGAATAAGGACGAAAGGTATTGGGCGCACGCTTCAATTGCGTCGAAGCTAAACAGTACCTAGACTGGTATGTGATACATGCCAGAAATAAATAAAGACACAGAGACCGGTCGGGATAGTTCGAATCGTCGGGGTGCGCGAGGTATCTTGCGCACCCTTTCTTCATTTGTAGGCGGTAATCGCCGGGAGACGCCCGCTCGAACCGCCGAGTCCCGAGATTTGAACAAACCCGGAGTCGATGCCGACGCCCGAAGCCGGAACGAGAGCGAAGCGCCTCCTCAGAAGGATGGCCAGGTTGTTCCCGGAGGCGGCGCTGCCGAGGCCGAAGGCACTGATTCACCGAGGCGACGTTCCCGTGGGGGACGTGGTCGGCGAGGGGGTCGCCGCGGCCGGGATGGCGATGCGGTGAATGCCGAGGCGGGCGAGTCCCGGAGCGCAGAGCGTGGGTCCCGCCCGGAACGAAAGCCGCGCACACAGCGGGAATCAACGATTGAAGGCGCACGGGGCGGTGACCGATCTCGTGGCGTTGAAGCGTCGCCTCGGCGCAGGGGCAGGGGACGGCGCGCCGATGACGAAACAAAGAACGGCAGTGCGAGGACCGGAAGACGGTCCACCCCCGCGACGGCGCCTACCAACGAACGCGCGTCGTCGGAAAGCCGCGCCATGGATTTGCCATCGCAGCAGGCCGGTGAATACCAGGACAGGTCATACCAGGGCCCGGAGCGCGGGAAGTTCGGAGAGATAGAGCTTTCGGGGGCCGTAGCCGCCGCACTTGCCGAGATGGGATACGAGACTCCGTCGCCCATCCAGCTGGAAGCGGTCCCGGGTTGTCTTGAGGGACGCGACCTCGTCGGGCAGGCGATCACCGGGTCCGGCAAGACCGCAGCGTTCGGCATCCCGATCTGTGAACGAGTGGACCCGTACAGCCGGGAGGTGCAGGCGATCGTCCTGGTCCCCACCCGGGAGCTGGCGATGCAGGTGACGCGGGAGGTGGAGCGCATCGGCAAGTTCCGCGGCATCTCGGTGTGCGCCGTCTACGGCGGGCAGCCGATTCAGCGTCAACTCGTACAGTTGCAGCGCGGCGCAAACGTTGTCGTCGGCACGCCGGGCCGCATCATGGACCACATGGGCAGGGGCACGCTTGACCTGCAGCACGTCAGGGTCGCGGTCCTGGACGAGGCGGACGAGATGCTGGACATCGGGTTCGCCGACGATATGGAGTTCATCCTCAAAAGGACGCCGCGCAGCCGGCAGACGCTTCTGTTCTCAGCGACCATCCCGGGCTTTGTCCGGCGGTTGATCCGGCGTTACCAGGATGACCCGATGTGGATCCAACTGGGAGCCGATATACAGACCGTTGATGAGGTTGACCAGATCTATTTTGAGGTTGCTGAACGGGACAAACAGACGGCCCTCCGCCTCATGCTCGACGACATGTCGGAGGACTACCGGATGCTCGTGTTCCGGCGCACGCAGATCGGGGTGGACCGTCTCGCCCGGGCGCTCAAGTCGCAGGGATTCCCGGCGATGGGACTCCACGGCGGGTTGTCGCAGGGCGAACGAAACCAGGCGATGGGCATGTTCCGCGCCGGGGAGTTGCCGATCCTGGTATCGACCAACGTTGCCGCCCGGGGCATAGACATCCCGGAGATCACCCACGTGGTGAATTACGACATGCCGGACAACGTGGAGGAGTACGTTCACCGGATCGGGCGTACGGCGCGCATGGGACGGCAGGGGTACGCCGTGACTTTCCTGGCCGAGTGGGATTTCGAGGGCTGGGAGAAGATTCGGCAGCACATCGGCGAGGATAAGCTCGTACAGGGCAAGCTTCCGATCTACGACTGACCGGGCGCGGGGGCCATTGGCGCGCTTGCGGAAAATCCTGCCTCGGAAGATCCCCGTCACACGCGGCGGAGAGAGGGGCACGGCGAATCCGATCTCTCCGGGAAGGCGCGTATGGCAACACGCCCGCCCTTCGAGAGCCTCAGGGAGCGGGCCGGCCGGGGGGCAGCACAGTGTCCTGAGGTCGTATGACCGCCGGAGTCAGCACAGTGTCCCCTGAGGCTCTCGAAGGACCGCCGGAGTCAGCACTAGTGTCCTGAGGCTC
>JADFRU010000047.1:0-8396 GCA_022561115.1 Chloroflexota bacterium
GACATGCTCGAGTTGTCCCGCCTGGAAACGGGACAGGCGCCGATGCACCTCGCGCCGATAAGCCTGCCGGATATCGTCATCGAAGAGCTGGACCGTATCCGCCCCATCGCGGAGAGGGCGGGCGTCAAGCTCACTTCCGTTTCGCCGGAGAGCCTGCCTGCGGTAACCGCAGACCGCGTGATGATCAGCCAGGTGGTGAGCAATCTGGTGTCCAATGCCATCCACGCCTCCAACGAGGGCGACGAGGTAAGCGTGGTGATCGAACGGACTTCGGAAGGCACGAGGCTTTCGGTCACCGACACCGGCCGGGGCATCGAGGCCGAGTACATCCCGCACGTTTTTGAACGTTTCTACAAAGTTGATGCTTCCCGAGCCGACGGCGGAACCGGGATCGGCCTTGCGATCGTGAAGCACATAGCGCAGGCGCACGGCGCGGAAGTTAGCGTCCAGAGCGCCCCGGGACGAGGGTCCACGTTCACGGTCACGTTCCCTCTCGAGCAGTCCCTCGAGCCTGACCAGGATCCTGTGTCCACCGATTAACGAAATCCGCCGACTCTGCCCCCTTTTCTGGTGTCGAACCACGGGGACCCTGACCCCTGAACGACCCGGACCCGCGGGCCGATCACCGGTCTCGTTTAACCGTCGTTTAACGAGACCGGTGCTTGCCGATAAACCGCTACGCGAATCCCCGGGACATGATTCCCATCGATGCGTCGCGCGGACACAGCGCATCGAGCCGCCAGACGAAAATCTGTCGACCGCGGGGCTGTCGGCCATGGAGACGGTAAAGCTTGCGAACGCGTTACGTGGCGCTTGTACTTGGGATCACCGTTGTCGCCGGGATCGTCGCACTGGGTATGCACGAGCCCGACGCGGGACTCCTGGCAACGGATTCCACGTTGACGGGGACCATCGAAATCGACGGGTCCAGCACCGTGTTCCCGATCTCCCAGGCTGTGGCCGAGGAGTTCCGCAAGGTTCACCCGAACGTGCGGGTGCCGGTCGGCGTGTCGGGAACCGGAGGCGGCTTCAAGCGGTTCGTAGTCGGCGAGACCGACATCTCCAATGCCTCGCGCTCCATCAAGGCGATCGAGATCGAAAAGGCCGCCGAAAACGGGGTCGAGTTCATCGAGATCGCGGTGGGATTTGACGGTCTCTCGTTGGTGGCCAATCCTGCCAACCGCTTCCTGGAGTGCCTGACCACCGCCGAGTTGCGGTCAATCTGGGAGCCGGGGAGCCAGGTGGACAGGTGGAGCGAAGTACGCGACGGCTTCCCCGACCGGAAATTTCGCCTGTATGGCCCGGATACAGACTCCGGCACATTCGACTACTTCACACTGGCGATCGTCGGTAAAGAGGACGCCAGCCGTTCAGACTACAGTGCAAGCGCGGACGACAATGTGTTGATCCGGGGCGTCGCGGGTGACAAGAACGCCCTCGGTTACTTCGGGTTCGCGTTCTACTCGTCAAGCCCGGACCGGTTGAAATTGATCGCCGTTGACTCAGGTTCCGGCTGTATTTATCCGTCTCCGCAAACGATAAATGACGGCAGTTACTCACCGTTGTCCCGGCCGATGTTCATTTACGTCAACGTGGCTTCCCTCCAGCGCGTTGAGGTGGTGGAGTTTGTGAACTTCTACCTGGACAACGCCACGGCGCTGGTACAGGAAGTTGGATACGTCCCGTTACCAGAAGCCCTGTACGACGATGGCCGGGCCGTGGTCGATGCAGTGGGACGGACGGCCAGATGAAGGACCAGTCATGGCGTCACTGAACCAGGCGGGCGGCAGGGCCGGACCGGACCCCCCGGGCTCCGTCACGACCCTGGAGATACGTCGTCAGGCAAGGCGCTGGATACGCGCCGAGCAGTCGGTCGTCGTGTGGATACTCAAGGCGGCCGCCCTCGTTTCCGTTCTGACGACGATCGGCATCATCTTCACCCTGCTGAAAGAGACTTACGGGTTCTTTCAGATTGTATCGGTCTGGGAATTTGTCACCGGGACCAAGTGGGCTCCCCTGTTCGAGCCCCAGTCGTTTGGCGTTCTCCCGCTCGTCGCCGGGACGCTGCTCGCCGCCGGAATCGCCGGAATCGTCGCACTCAGCCTGGGACTGGGCGCTGCGATCTACCTGTCAGAGTACGCCCCTGACCGCGTGCGGCGCATCCTCAAGCCGGTCCTGGAAGTGCTGGCCGGCATCCCGACGGTGGTTTACGGATTTTTCGCGCTGTCCTTCGTAACGCCAATTCTCCAGTCCATCCTGCCCATCCCGGTCATCTTCAACGTCCTGAGCGCGGGCATCGTGATGGGGTTGATGATCATGCCGATGGTGTCAACCTTGAGCGAAGACGCCATGGTGGCCGTGCCCCGTGAGTTGCGCGACGCAGCGTATGCGCTTGGAGCCACGAGGTTTGAGGTCGCCACAAAGGTCGTGGTCCCGGCGGCCCTGCCCGGGATCGTGGCGTCATTCATCCTGGCCCTGTCCCGGGCCATAGGTGAGACGCTGATCGTCACCATCGCTGCCGGCGCCACGCCAAATCTCACCATCAACCCCCTTGAGAGCATCCAGACGATGACGGCCTACATCGTGCAGGTATCGCTCGGTGAAACGCCGCAGGGAACGCTCGTCTTCAAGACCATCTTCGCCGTCGCGTTCCTGTTGTTCCTCATGACGCTGGCGATGAACATCTTCGGGCGATGGGTCGTCCGCCGATACACGGAGAGGTATTGATGGAACGGCAACAGCCTCCGCCGGGAACCGGCACGGTAACGGGACAGATCCCCGCCGTTGCCACCCACTCTCGTGACCCCGGGCCGACTCCGCCATCGGGCGTGGTGACAACCCGGTCCAGCTGGCGCCTGTGGCGGGACAGGCTCTTCTTCGTGCTGTTCTTCGCATCGGTCGCCATCGGCGTCCTGGCGCTGGCGGCGCTGGTCATCGATGTCCTCACGGATGGACTGGGTGCGCTCGACTTCAATTTCATCAACAGTTACCCGTCCCGGCATCCCGGGGAGTCCGGGATCAGGGCAGCGCTTTTCGGGACGATCTGGATAACCCTTGGCACGGCCGCTTTCGCCATCCCCATAGGCGTTGGAACGGCGATCTACCTGGAGGAGTTCGCACCGGATAACTGGCTCACGAGACTTGTGCAGCTCAACATAGCGAACCTCGCCGGCGTACCCTCGATCATCTACGGAATCCTTGGCCTGGCGTTGTTCGTCCAGGCGTTCGCTCTAAACAGGTCCATTCTTGCCGGCTCGCTCACGATGACGCTGCTGGTGCTGCCGATAGTCATCATCGTGTCCCAGGAGGCCCTCAAGGCGGTTCCGGGAGAGTTCCGTGACGCCGCGTTCGCGCTCGGCGCCAACCGGTGGCAGGTGGTCAAGACGGTGGTGTTGCCGCTGGCCATCCCGGGAATCATGAGCGGCATCATCCTGGCGCTTTCGCGCGCTGTCGGCGAGGCCGCCCCGATGCTGATGATCAGCTCACTTGTATTCCTCACGTTCATCCCAACTTCACCGGGCGACCGTTTCACCGTGCTACCGGTACAGATATTCAACTGGGTGTCACTGCCGCAACCCGGCTTCCAGGCGGTGGCATCCGCCGGGATCATCGTTCTACTCGCTGTCCTGTTGTCGATGAACTCCATCGCCATCTGGATCCGCAACCGCTACCAGCAGAGGTATTAAGTTGTGACCACCGAAAACACGTCCGGATCCAGGACCACCGATACGGCACAGTTGTTCGACCCGGCCCGGGCCTCATCAAGCCCTGATATCACGACGAGCGCCGGGGACATCACGACGAACGCAGGCGAGCGATACGTCGAGCGGTTCGACCCGGCTGACGTTGCACTTGAGACCGTTGGCCTGCGCGTGCATTACGGCGAGACGTTAGCCCTTTACGACGCCGATCTGCAGTTCCCACGGAACAAGGTCACGGCGATCATCGGCCCGTCCGGCTGCGGCAAAAGCACCCTTCTGCGCTCGTTGAACCGGATGAATGAGCTGATCCCCGGGGCGCGTGTAGACGGCAAGGTGATGTTCGACGGCCAGGACCTGTACGCACCGGAGGTTGATCCCACCGAGGTACGTTTCCGCATCGGCATGGTGTTCCAGCGGCCTAACCCGTTCCCGAAGTCCATCTTCGACAATGTAGCTTTTGGTTTGAAGATCAACGGGCTGAAACGCAACCTGGACGAGGTTGTAGAACGTGCCTTGCGCCAGGCCGCTCTGTGGGACGAAGTGAAGGACCGGTTGGACCACAACGCCCTCGGGCTTTCCGGCGGGCAACAGCAGCGCCTTTGCATCGCCCGGGCGCTTGCGATCGAGCCGGAGATAATCCTGATGGACGAACCGGCATCGGCGCTCGACCCGATATCGACGCTGTCTATCGAAGACCTGATCCGCGAGCTCCGAGATCGGTACACGATAATAATCGTCACCCACAACATGCAACAGGCGGGCAGGGTGTCCGACTACACGGCGCAGATGTGGACCGACGAACACCGGCACGGAACGCTCATCGAGTACGCCTCTACGCGCGAGCTGTTCAGCACGCCGCACGATAGCCGCACAGAGGGCTACATCACCGGCCGGTTCGGTTAGCGCGACACTCTCGCCCGGCGCCCGCATTTGTCTACCGCATGAGGGGGCAAGTCGCGTGAGTGTGAGGAGCTCGCAATGGCCGTGATCCGGAACTGGCCGGAACTAGAAGGACGTCGTCCCGTACATCGGGCATGACTTCGCGATTATCTGGCCCATGTTCAGAAGCGTCGGCTGGCCGGACAAGACATCCGACGAAGCGCCGTTGCAGGGGATGGCGGGGTTCACCCTTCACCGCATGCAGGGCGGCCAGGCGGGTGATTATCACAGCCATGAAGACCAGGAGCAGGTGTATTACTTCATCCGCGGCAGCGGCCAGATGAAACTGGATGGTGAAACGTTTGACGTGAAGGAAGGCGACGCCGTCTACATCCCGCCCAGGGTGAAGCACCAGTTCATCAACAACACGGAAGACTGGTGCGAGCACCTTCTCGTCACGGCCAACGTGGCTGAGTCGTAATCGCTCGAACGCGCGGGTATGTTGATAAACGCGCGAAAACCTGACCTTATCGAGCAAACAGGCTAAACTCGGCGGGCGTTTCTGGCCGGATACACGGCCATGCGAACCCCCGTCATTGAATCACGATCGACTCCTGATGAAGGGACCTTTCCGCGAATGGTGATATCCGACTCCACCAAACACGCCTATCGTGTGGTTGGCACACGACCCATCCGGCCAGACGGCCTCGACAAGGTGACGGGCCGGGCGCTTTACGGAGCGGATATCAAGCTAGACGGCCTGGTTCAAGGAGCGGTCCTGAGAAGCCCCCACGTTCACGCCAGGATCAAGTCGATCGATACGTCACGGGCTGAGAAAGCCCCGGGCGTGCTGGCCGTGATGACGGGCGCTGACATGCCTGTCGCGGCGGCCGGCAAGGTTGACGGTAAAGAGGGGAATGTCGCCCTCTCATGGTCCTCCAACCGCGTGATGGCGCACGACAAAGTCCTGTTCAAGGGGCACCCGGTCGCCGCCGTCGCAGCGAATGATCGCAACAGCGCCCTGGAAGCGCTCAGGTTGATCGACGTTGAGTACGAGCCCCTTGAACCGATCCTCACGATCAAGCAGGCGATGGCGCCGGGCGCAGCGCTGGTGCACGACGGTTTGGTAGGTAATCACCTGGGCGAGTCGGTCAAGAACACCAACGTTGCGGTGATCATCCGCCACGAGCTCGGGGACCCGAGTGGAGCGATGGACCGGGCGACGCTGGTGATCGAGCGCGAAGTCGAGATGGCGACGGTTCACCAGGGATATATCGAACCCCAGACCGGCACAGCGTTCTGGGACGAGGATGGCCGCGTAACGGTCTGGACGAGCACGCAGGGCGCGTTCGGCGTCCGAGCCCAGATGGCCGGAATCCTGAACCTCACCGAGACGGACGTACACGTCATCCCCATGGAGATCGGCGGAGGATTCGGCGGCAAGTTGAACGTGTACCTGGAGCCCGTCGCCGCCATCCTCTCGAAGAAGTGCGGCCGTCCGGTCAAGGTATACATGAACCGGGTTGACGTGTTCGAGGCCACCGGCCCTGCTGCGGCGGCCACGATCAAGATCAAGATAGGCGTCGATGATGACGGCAAGATCCTCGCCGCGGAGGCCGTTCTGAAGTACGAGGCCGGGTCTTACCCGGGCTCGCCCGTCGCGGCCGGCGCCGTCTGCTGTTTCGCTTCGTACGACATCGACAATGTACGGATCGATGGCTACGACGTGCTGGTCACGAAGCCCAAGACCTCCGCGTATCGCGCTCCCGGCTCAACGCATGTCGCGTACGGCGTGGAGTCGGTTATCGACGAAATCTGTGAACAGCGCGGGTACGACCCGATTGAGTTCAGGCTCAAGAACGCGTCGAAAGAGGGCAAACGCCGCGCAGACGGGCCGATCTGGGGTCCCATCGGCATCACGCAGGTGCTCGACGAGTCACGTGACTCAAGTCACTGGCAGTCGCCGCTCGAAAAGACCGGACCGGACGGGAAGAAACGCGGTCGCGGGATTGCCGTCGGCTTCTGGCGCAACGCGGGCCGACGATCGGTGGTCACGCTCAACCTGAACAGTGACGGCATCGTATCGATGATCGAGGGATCGGTGGATATCGGCGGCTCCCGCGCCTCTATCGCCATGCAGGCGGCGGAGGTCCTCTGCATCCCGATGGAAGACATCCGGCCTACGATCGGCAGCACCAACACCGTTGGATACACCGATAACACCGGGGGCAGCCGCACGACCTACGCCACAGGCATGGCCGCGTACCGCGCGGCCGAGCTGATGATCGAAGAGCTCAAGACCAGGGTGGCGAAGGTCTGGGACATCGAGGAGTCAGAGGTCGTGTATGACGCCGGCACGTTCCGGGCCATGCAGGACGCCGAACTCCAGTCGATGAGCATGACGTTCAAGGAGCTGGCGGGCCGCATTGACGGCACCGGCGGACCTGTCGCCGTGACCGGAACCGTTGACGTCTCAGAAGCGGGCGGCGCTTTTGGCGCGCACATCGTGGACATTGAGGTGGACCCTGAAACCGGGAAGACGGACGTTCTCCGCTACACGGTCGTACAGGACGT
Source organism: Chloroflexota bacterium (assembly GCA_022561115.1). GTDB lineage: Bacteria > Chloroflexota > Dehalococcoidia > Lucifugimonadales > Lucifugimonadaceae. The sequence goes on from JADFRU010000047.1 coordinate 7,155, forward strand.
AGGCGGGGTGATCCACCCCTCGTACGCAGAGGGCCAGTTGCAGGGTGGAGCGGTACAGGGCATCGGCTGGGCGTTGAACGAGGAGTATTACCTGACCGATGAGGGCAAGATGGCCAACTCTTCGTTCCTGGACTACCGCATGCCGACGACGCTGGACCTGCCCGAGATCGAGACGATCCTCGTTGAGGTGCCCAACCCGGTCCACCCGTTCGGCGTACGCGGGGCCGGCGAGGTCTCGATAGCGCCGCCGCTTGGCGCTATTGCTAACGCGCTCCACGACGCGCTTGGCATGCGCTTCCGGCAGGCTCCGATGAAACCGGCGCGCATCCTGGAGTCGCTCGGCGTGTTGACCGAGGGCGTGAAGTAGAAAAACCCTGTCTGATCGATAAAAGAGAAGGCCCGCTCGATGGAGCGGGCCTTCTCGCGTTCGCGTGCTGAGGCTCTCGAAGCATCGCCCGTTCCGGTTCAGGCAGCCGGGTGAACGAAGAGCGGCGTGTTGGTGCGAGCCTCTCGCCCCGGCGTGCTGAGGCTCTCGAAGCATCGCCCGTTCCCGTTCAGGCAGCCGGGTGCACAAAGAGCGGCGTGTTGGTGCGAGCCTCTTTTTTAAGTATCTCGATTTCACTCTCCGTGATGGGCGTGAACTCCTCGCCGATCTCGACAAGCAAGACGGCAGCTCGAGCCGCAACACGCTCGTCGAGCGCCTGTGGGTCCCCGACGACAAGCGATTGCTCCAATTCAGCGCCAGCAACCTGCGAGGGGGAAGCGCGTTGGGTAGGGCCAAGCTATTCGCCGTCAAGGTGCTCGAGAACTACGAGATTCACGGGGCCAACGGCCAGACCTACACCATGGTGGGCAAGTACGCCATCGCCGAGGTCGGCGGCCAGCATCTGTTCGAGCTGCAGTACTTTCCCGAGTACGCCGCAGCAGGCGCTCGCACGCATCGACAGTTCCAAAGGATCCGCGATCGCCACCTATCCGGGGACAACTACACGTTGGTGTTTCTCTACCTGATTGATCCCGGCGTCCAGGTGGTCAAGTTCAGCACCGGCGGCAGCTCCTCGTACGCCCAGGATCTGACGCAGATGAACCTCGTCGCCCCGGACTAGAACCGACCCGGTAGACAGCCAACGGACGGGGGCTACAATCAACCCTTGCGCAACCGAGCTGCGGACGGCTCGGTACTGTTGGCTTGGAATGGAAAAGGATACGGTGGGCAATGGGTGAACTCTTTTCGGCTTTCGT
>JADFRU010000395.1:0-2130 GCA_022561115.1 Chloroflexota bacterium
CTTCCGGGCCGTCATCAGCCTGGCCCGGGTACATGGGAGCTTTGTCTCAGGTCCCGCTATCCGTTCGGCTCGGCGGACCTGCTCATCCAGGTCCCCTCCGCTGGATCTTCTGCCCGGCGCAAACGCCCGGGCCGCTCTTCGGGTCTTCATCCATACCCGTACCGGGCGAGGAACGAAACCATCGTGGGTGCTCACCGCCATACTGAGACCGAAGGGGCCATCCGGGACGTTCTATCCGGGTCATCCCGGCGAGCCCTTCGTCTCATTTCGATGAGCCAGACGGGTCGCGTCCGAGCCTTTTTGCATCCACGGCTTGAGGCTTCCGGTGAACTCATTGATGCGGACGGATCAACGCCTGCGCTTACCCGTGAGCGCAGGAGGGGCGAAATCGCTGAAACCGGTCCCTGAGACACCCTTCGCCACTCGTCGTTTGTCCCTGACGTGAGGGGCCTCGGTCCAGGATCTGGCCCGGAATGATCCGATCGGTTAACCCGGTCAACCAATTAACAGGGGCGGGCCAGCGAGCCGACAATCCCGGGACGGTTGGATCCGGGTATCCGGACGGTGCCGGACCGGTAGTGAAAGCGCGGGACGCCGGTTCGCGAGGTGGCCGGGCAGGGGAGGCATCCCTGCCGTCGGCGCCGCCGTGTGCAATGCTAGAAAGTCTTAAACCTGAACGCCCCGGCACGCCGTCGCTTACGCAACAGCGCCCCGGGGCGTGGCAATCCGCTTTCCGCCGATCGGCAGACCTGGTTCAGGAACTACCTGGCCGTGATCCCAACCTGGTCTGAAGGAGAGAGGGAGTCGCCGGACCCAACGGCGCCGCCCGTGGTATCGATCGTGAACAGCGCCCCGCCCTCCACGGTCAACGCGTACACATGCCCGCCTTCAAGGACAAACTGCTGGCGTGCGTTCTGCAGCGTGAGGATATCGGCAGTGGCGTTAATGTCGTTGCCCGTTGCGTCAAGCGCCTCGCCAAACTTGCCGGAGTCGGTTACCGCGTTAAACGGAGCGTTGGCGGAACAGGTCGCCGAGGACGTGCTTTCGCATAGCACGTAAATGCCGATCGTCCGGTTCAGGTAGGTGTAGTTCTTGACCAGCTCGTTCGGGTTGGTCGTGATCATCTCGACGAACGCCGAATCGGACGTGGTCAGGCCCTTGAGGTTGATGATGAAGTGATTGCCCGCCGTAACCGAGGTTGCGGAGTTGAGCGCGGGCGTCCAGGAGTGCACCCCGCCCGGGTACACCACCGCCTCCGTGACGCTGGCCGCTCCCGAGTAACCGGAGGGGACGTCAGGCGCGACCGTAAGCGCGCCGCCGGAGATCGCCGTGATCGTGTGGAACGACGCCTGGCCCGTGAACGCACTGCCGTCGGCGTCCTCGTCGATCAGGATGTAGTCACCGACCGCGAAATTGTTCGTGCCGCCGGTGATGACAACGGTATCGCCGTCGTTGTCACTGAACCACGTTGTTGTTGAAGAAGCGTCCTGCGCCACCACGAACCCGAACTCGCCGGCCAGTCCCGAGGAGGCGTTTATCGTGATCGTTGACGATGACGACGTGGCGGCAAATGATGCCACGGATATAAACAGCGCCGTCACGACGCCCAGAAGGGCAAGGACGAGCGCTTTCCTGTGGCTCAACGCTGAAATCTTGACAGTCACCCCGGCGCCACCCCGTGCTACTGGTGAAAGACCCCGGCTGTCCGCCGATCAGCGCAGGATCACGGTATACGTGTTGAGATGACCACCCGCTCACGGCGCAATGCTGAAAACTTTTACCGGGCCAGTTCCTGAACGAACCCTGTAAATCCCATCCACGGCACACCGGGATCTTGATTCAGCTTCAACGCAGAGTCACTCAGCGGCCTCATCCACCGGGCCACGGAGACTCACCACCCAAAAAATCAACACCTGGCGTCAGAGCAGGTCCGCGTACACGCTCACGTTTAATTATTCGCGCGTAGGCCCCGGCGCCAACGGCCACGATCACGCTACCCGCGCCACCGGCTCGACTCCAATCGCGAGCGCGTGAAGGGATCGTGTGATTTCGGTGTGCATCACCGGACCGGTCACAAGGCCGGCGGGTCATCGTCTCCGTATCTCCGTGATGCGAGTCCAGAGCGATTAG
>JADFRU010000396.1:0-2129 GCA_022561115.1 Chloroflexota bacterium
CAACCCCGGAGTAACCTCCGGGCACTCCTCCGGGACGCCCACGTGGCGGACCTGGAAGAGGATTCAGGCGAGAGGACCGGGCGCGGACGACCATCTGGCCCAGTGGTGAACACTTCGGCGGCCCGGGATCAGAATTGGGTCGACGGGCCTGAAATCTGTATCAAGATGAAGCGACGCATAGAGCTGGCGCCGGCCCGCGTTAACCAGCGCCGGGTAACCGGCTATATAAGGGAAAACAATGAGCTTCGACACCATCATCTCCGGCGGCACCGTGATCGATGGCTCCGGGACGCCCGGTGTTCGTGCGGATGTCGGCATCTCCGGCAAAGAGATCACGGCCGTCGGTGACCTGTCCAAAGCGCAGGCCGGGCGCGTGATCGATGCGGCCGGGTTGACCGTCACGCCGGGCTTCATCGACGTCCACGCCCATTCAGACGGCGCGCTTCTCATCGATGGCCAGCACGCCAACGGAATCCGGCAGGGCGTCACCACCGAGATCCTGTGTCCGGACGGCCTCTCGTACGCGCCCCTGTCGCGTGACGACTACCTTATGTACCGCAAGTACCTGTCCGGGATCCTCGGCTTCCCTCCCGCGGACCTGGACATGTCATCCATAGACGCCTTTCTCGGCAACTACCACCTCAAGACCTCCTGCAACGTCGCCACCTTTATCGGCCACGGACCCGTGCGCATCTCCGCCGTGGGCATGAACGACGTGCCCTTGAGAGGGAAAGACATGGACCGAGCGAAGGGCATGTTGAGGGAGGGGTTGGAGCAGGGCGCCCGAGGCTTTTCGACCGGCCTGTCCTACTACCCGAACGCGTACAGCGACACCGACGAGCTTGTCGAGCTTTGCAGCGTCGCCGCCGAGTTCGGCCTGCCGTACAGCACGCACCTGCGCAACCACAATACGGAACGCGGTTTTTCGGGCGGTGGCGTGCTTGAAGCGCTTGAGATCGGCCGCCGTTCCGGCGTCCCGGTCCACCTCGAGCACTACCGCACACAGCCGCCCAATATCGGCGACATCTCCTCGATCATGGACCCGGTGGACGCCGCCAAGGCTGAGGGGGTGGATGTGACCCTGGAGGCCTACGTCTACCCGGTGGGGTCAAGCTTCCCCCACACCTTCATACCCGGGTGGGTGCACGAGGGCGGGGCGGACGACATGATGGAGCGTTTGAGAGACGTGGAGACGCGCAAAGGCCTGGTCAAGTTCTTGCAGGAAACGCCCATCACCCCCATGGGCGGCAACATGTTCACCGCAATATCGGAAGGCCGGAACTCGGACCTCGTAGGCATGACATTTGAGGCGGCTGCGGCTGCGCGCGGGACGTCGATCGAAGAGCTGCTGATGGAGCTGATGGTCGACGAGGAGATGGCGATCGGTTTCCGTGGCATCCCGCCAACCAGTGTGCGGATATGGCGGATGTTTGAAGAAGACGTGATGAACCTGCTGGACCGGCCTGACTACATGATCGGCAGTGACTCTATCCCGGTCTCTCCGCCGCTGGTCGGGATGGTCCACCCGCGTGCATACGGTTGCTTCGCACGCTTCATCGGCCGGCTGCGCCGCCGGTTTGACCGTCCGCTGGAACAGGTGATTCAGCGCATCACGCAGAACCCGGCGGAGCGCTTCAAGATCAACAAACGCGGCGTGATCGCGGAAGGCAACTTCGCTGACCTGGTCCTGTTCAACGCGGACACCGTGAATGACCAGTCAAGCTTTGAGGATCCGGCGGTCCACCCGTCAGGAATTCCGTACGTGTTTGTCAACGGAAAACTGGCGGTGGAGGACGAACGCGTCACGGGCGTTCTGGCCGGAGAGGCTGTTCGGTAAGACTCTGAACTTCCCCTTCGCCGGTCATTACCGGGTATTACCATGCCTGTACAGGGCGGCTTCGCTCAGCCCAACAAGTTCAGCGAGCGCGGAGATTTTGACCGATTCGAGACCGCCCGTGGTCAGGAGGTCCTGGGCCGCGTCGAGTATCTGTCGGAGACGGGTGCTTGAGTCGGAACGCGTGCGCTTCGGCATATGGATACCCTTCGGCGTACGTCAATATTGCGGCGGTTCGGGACAATCAGGTGAGAGGATGTTCGTGCCGGTCAGGATGCGGCGCACTGAGCCGCCG
>JADFRU010000048.1:0-8370 GCA_022561115.1 Chloroflexota bacterium
TGACACTTTGAAACCCTCCAGCGGCCGATCTCGGCATGCTAAGAAGACGGCCCCGAACAAATCGGCCGGCAAGCCGGGCGGCGTTGAGCCGCGCCTCACGCAGGCGGCGGAGAACTACCTGCTCTCGATCTACATGGTCCGGGAACAGGGATTGAGCGTCACTCACGCCAACCTGGTGGACCAGCTAAGGCGCACGCCGGACTCCGAAGGACTCGGCACCTCGGCGCCGTCCATCGCCGGGATGCTCCGGCGCATGGAGCGAGAGGGCCTGATCGTACACAGCAACGCCCACGGATCTAACCGGGAGATCGAGCTCACGGTTGAAGGCACCCGCCTGGCGGAACAGATGGTGCGGCGGCACCGGCTGGCCGAGAGGATGGTAGTGGACATGCTGGGGCTTGACCTGGTCAAAGCGCACGTCGAGGCGCACCGCCTTGAGCATGCCATTTCAGACGAGCTTGAAGAACGAATCCGGGCCACCCTGAACAACCCGATGACCTGCCCCTTCGGCCACCCGATTCCCGGGAGCGGCTACACCCCGTGCCCGTCAAGCTCGACCATCGACGAAGCGCCTGTCGGCCGGCCGTTGCGGATCGACCGGATTCCGGAGGAAGACCCGGAACTGCTGGAGTATCTTGTATCTAACGGGTTGGTACCCGGCGTCGAGGTGGAGATTCTTGAATACGCGCCGTACCGGGGCGTCATCACGCTAAAGACAGCGGATAGTTCACCGGTTCTAGGGGCGGACGTGGTGTCACGTATCTGGGTCTGTCCGTTGGACTGCGGGACGGACTGCGCCGCGAGGCTGCTGTAGCTGACAGACGGACGGGCGCAGTTTCGTTTCCTCTGGATCCTCATGGACGCAGCGACGGGGCGTTTCTACGAAGGGATTTCTCTCTCACCGTTCCGGCCCCATGACCAATCCCTGACCGGAGCGCGGGGGACGCTCGGCCGGGAAACGGGATTCCCGGGACGTACCACTGTCTCGAATCGCCAGCGGTCGTAAAATTAGTCTCGTGAGACAACGCCCGTAGGCGTATATCTACGATTTGATTCCCCCTGACCCCAACCCTCTCCCGCCGGGAGAGGCAGCTAGTTGCCAGGCACACCGGACGAATTATGAACAGGCGACACGGGCGCGTCAGCATTACGTTGCAGCGCGAACTCGGACAACTGATCGACGAGACGATCTCCGATCCGCGGCTCGCGCCGATGACCTCTGTCACGCGCGTTGAGTGCACGGCGGACTTTGCGACCGCGCATGTGTACATAAGCGCGCTCGGCGATGAGAAGGTCCGGGAAGGCAGCCTGGAGGCCCTCCAGTCAGCCGCCGGGTATCTCAGGCGCGCGATCGACAAGCGAATCCACATCCGGCACGTTCCACGCCTGGTTTTCCATCTCGATTCCGCCCTCATTGAGGGTGCGGAGATGCTCAAGATGATGGATGAGGTTGCGCGGCAGGACAGCCTGCGGCCCAGGCTCAAGGAAGTGAGCGATGAGGTCGATACCGGGCCTGAATCCGAGTCTGAATCCGAGCTTGAATCCGACCCTGGCGCCGAACTCGATGGGACGGCGCCCGGGGAACGCCGGTGAACGGTCCGGCCAGTTCGTTCAATCCGGCCAATCCGGCCGATCTGGGAAAAAATAGCCTGGCAGACGCCCCCGCACAGGTCGCCACCCCTCGAAAGGAACGGCCGCCGCAGATCACGGGCGGTTTCCTGAACGTCAACAAACCCGCCGGCATGACCTCGATGGACGTTATCCGGGTGATCCGGCGGCTGACCGGCCAGCGAAAGGTCGGGCACGGCGGAACCCTGGACCCGGACGCGACCGGGGTGCTGCCGATCTGCATCGGGCGAGCGACGCGGTTCATCGACCGGTTTGTCCAGGGCCGCAAGCTGTATCAGGCAACAGCCCGGTTCGGCACGGCAACCGACACGTACGACGCATCGGGGCGGGTCACGGCCGAGTTCGATGCGTCCGCGATCACCCGTGATGCTATCGAGGCCGTTCTTCCCCGGTTCACCGGTCCGATCAGCCAGGTTCCGCCCATGTACAGCGCCGTGAAGATAGACGGGGTCAGGTTGTACAAGCTGGCGCGCGCCGGCAAAGAGGTTGAGCGCAAGGCGCGTGAGGTGATGGTGTATTCCCTTGAGATCACGTCCTGGGGGGTGACTACCGGTGAGATCGCATCCGGAGAACCACCGTCACTGGAGTTGACCATCGAGTGCGGAAGCGGTTTTTACGCCCGGTCAGTTGTTCACGAAATCGGCCTTGCGCTGGACAACGCGGCGCACCTCGCCGGGCTTGTTCGGTCGCAGGTGGGTCCGTTCATCCTGGAAGATGCGGTCACGCTTGACGAGATTGAGCAGGCCGCAAATGACGGTGACTGGGAGCGATTGCTGTACCCCATTGACGCGGCGTTTCTTGACCTGCCGGCGGTAGTCATGGATCCCGTTCAGGAGGAAGCGGTCAGCCATGGTCAGTCTGTTCAAATTGGAGTCCCTGGAATCCGGGGAGACGCAGGCAAGGGGTTGCCGGCAGGGGGGGCCGAGGTACGGGCGTACAACCGGGACGGGGAGTTGATCGCTCTGATGACTTATGACGCCGTGCTCGGCCAGCTAACCCCGATCAGGGTCTTGATGGCCAATTGAGATCCCCCGCGCGGTCCCGTGAATTGATCCGGTTTCTCACCTCAACAGGCCCGGATTGCAAGTGACGCAGATATTGGGACACAGATAACATCGCCGGTATGAACATCCCTGTGCCGCTTCTCAGCGTGGCCGAATCTCCCCTCGAGGAGGTGGCCAGCCTGGTCCTTCTCCTCGCTTTCATCATCCTTGCCGCCAAGTTAGGCGGGGAAATGGTGCAGCGATTCGCTTCACTTCCGCCGGTGCTTGGTGAACTTGGAGCCGGGATCTTGATCGGCCCTTTTGCGCTGGGCGGCATCGAGATCGGTTCGTTCGGTCCGCTTTTTGAGATCCCGTTCACGATCAACGAGTTGGGTGAAAAGATCGAGGCGATAACCCCGGTCGCCGACGAACTGTTTTTCGTCGCCCAGGTTGCTGCGATCATCCTGCTCTTCCAGGCCGGACTGGAAACGAACCGCCAGCAGTTCTTCCGGTGGATACGCCCTGCGACGGCCGTGGCCGCCGGGGGCGTCGTGGTGCCGTTTGCGTTCGGGTTCATGGCGACCATTGCCATGGGGTTCGCCAGTTTTGACAGCACGGCCGACCTGCTCCCGGCCCTGTTCGTGGGCGCCATCATGACTGCGACCTCCGTGGGAATCACGGCGCGCGTGCTCGCGGACATACGGCGTCTGGACACGCCGGAAGGAACCACCGTTATGGCCGGGGCCGTCGTGGATGACGTGCTCGGAATACTGATCGTGGCGATCATCATCGGCATCGCGGATACGGGTGAGGTGTCGGTAGTAGACATCGGCATCATTGCGGCCAAGGCGATCGGTTTCTGGCTCGGGTTGATGATTCTTGGAAGCCTGGCGGCAAAGCGAATCTCGGACGCTTTCCTCTGGTTCCGCAGCCCGGGGGTTCTTGTCGGGCTGGCGTTGTTCCTGGCGTTCATGGCGTCCGCGGTCGCAGAAATCTACTTCGGGCTGGCGATGATCATCGGGGCCTACACCATGGGACTGGCGCTTTCCAGCACGGAGCTCAAACACCGGATAGAGGATCCGATGATCCAGATCGGTCACTTCATCGTGCCGGTGTTTTTCGTGGTGATCGGGATGCAGGTAGACCTCGGCGCGATGAGCGGAGCGATCTACTTTGGCATCGTGCTCAGCATCCTCGGGATCGTGAGCAAGCTTGTTGGCGCCGGGCTACCGGCGCTGGCGGTTGGTTTCAATCGCCGTGGGGCGTGGCGCGTGGCGCTGGGCATGCTGCCGCGCGGAGAGGTGGCGCTGATCATCGCCGGCATCGGTTTGGCGAGCGGAGTGATCGGACAGGACGTGTTCGGCGTCGCCATCCTGATGACTATCGTTACGACACTCGTCGCTCCGATCTTCCTGGTGCCTGCATTCGCCTCCGGCGGGTCCGGCCTTCGGCGGCCGATGGGCGATACGAAGGATCATGGCGAACGGAAACAGCCAGAAGGCGAGTAACGGGAGTCCCACGGGCGCACGGCTGGGCCATCACCTCGTGGGATTCCGGGCGTGCTATATTTGAGCCGTCGACGTGCCCCCGTAGCTCAGCGGATAGAGTACCGGCCTCCGAAGCCGGGGGCGTGAGTTCGAGTCTCACCGGGGGTACCACTCACATCCTCTGGCCGACCACCACACGCAGCGTTATGGCCGATGCCGTATGACTCAACATGGGCCCGGCCCGCGCTGGGTTCCGCTGGGCGAGCCACTGATCGGGGCGCTGCGTGACGAGATCACGGTCGCCAAAAGCGACACCGGAGGCGACAACCCGCTCGGCCCGGTTACGGTGGTCGTCCCCTCGTTTCAGAGCGCCTACTTCCTGCGGCGGCGCCTCGCGGCAGACGGCCCGCTTTTTAACGTCCAGTTCCTTCGGTTAGAGGACTTCGCCGACGCGATCGCCGGGCCGGAGGACGGCAGACAGCGCCTGTCCCGATTACGAGCGTCAGAGATCGTCTACGCCGTCGCCACCGACCCGACGGCTAATCTGCCGGAGGTCCTCCACCGCATCCGTGAGCAGGACGGGTTCCACCGCGCCCTGCACCGCACGTTGGACGACCTGGACGCGGCGCGGGTTGATCCAGATGACCCCGGATGGGGCGATAGCCTCACGCGCGACACAGGGTCAGCGTACATATCGGCGGTGGCGGGACTGTGGCGGCGCTACCGGGAGCGCGCCAGTATCTTCACAGGACCTTCCGACACCGCCAGCGCCGCTGCGGACGCGGTGCGCGTCAACGCGCAGGCGCTGAACCGGTTCGGCCGAATCGTGCTGGTACTTGTGGAAGAGCCGCCGCAGCAGCACCGTGAACTTGTATCTGCACTGCTCCACCATCCCACGACAAGGGTCCTGATCGGCGGCACCGGAGACGGTGATAGTGATCGCCTCATGGCCCGGCTCCCGGGGGTGCCGGTTCCAGAGCCGGACACTCAACCGGCGCGAGGCGAGTTCAGGCTGATCTCCGTTCCAGACCCGGCCGAAGAGGCGCGCTGGATTGTCCGCGACGTACTCGCCGCCGCACGTGACGGCACCCCGTTCGGACGCGTCGGCGTGTTCTTTGAGGAATCTTCCTACGGACCGCGGCTGACCGAGGCGTTCGAGTTGAACGGCGTGCCGATTTCAGGGCCGTCAACGGTCACACTGGCGCAGACGCCGTTCGGGCGCTGGATCCTGGGGCTGCTTGCGACCCTCGAATCCCGGGACACCCGAAACCCGGGTTCCGGCGGTGAGCCCGGGTTTGCCAGGGACCGGCTCGCTGCCTGGGTCACGGGAAGTGACGTCAAAGGCGCAGACGGGCGACCGGCGGCCGGCGCCAGGTGGGACGTGATTTCGCGCCGGGCAGGCGTAGTAGAGGGCGCCGCATCGTGGAATGATCGGCTGGCATCGCACGCAGCTCGACTGCGGGCAAGGGCGGATAAGGCGGCGCGCCAGGACGAGGGCGACGAGGCGGCGCGGTCAGGATGGATAGCCGAGGCCAACGAGTCAGACCGGCTGCGCGAGTTTGTTCGAGAACTGGCGGCGGAAGGTTCACCGGCGGACACGGGCGCGTCGTGGCGTGAGTTTGTGGCGTGGATACGGAGGCTGGCCGATCGATACGGCGGTCAGGGTATCGGGGCCGGACCGGACGCAGATCAGGACGACGCGGCACAGGCCGTCAGCAAGGTGCTGGACGCTATCGCCGACCTTGATTCGATCGACCTGCCGCCGCCAACCTTCGAAAGGTTCCGCCGAACACTTGTACAGGAGCTTGATCGATCTCTCGCACGTGTGGGGCGGCTCGGCCGGGGCGTGTTTGTGGCCCCCCTTAGGCAGGCGGTGGGGTGCGACTTTGACCGGATCTACGTGATCGGCATGGCGGAAGGCCACTACCCGTCGATCGGTTCTGAGGACCCGCTGCTCCCGGACGCGTTGCGAAGCGCCTTGCCGGGCCTTAAAACCCTGGCCGACGAGCGCGCCAGCGCCCGGCGACGCTACCTGACGGCCCTCGGAACTGCGCCGCTACGCGTGCTTCTCTGGCCGCGTTCGCAACCCGGCGCAACCCGGCTTGTGTGGCAGTCACGCTGGTTCAGGGAGGCCGCCGAGGCGGTCAGCGGAAAAGCGCTCGGCGCTGACCTGCTTGATGCCAGCGATAGCCCCGTGGAAATCGTGGCGCCGGCAGCACAGCAGTCGCTTGAAGCCGAACCGGCTGACCGGTACGAATACGATTTAAAAAGCCTGGCCGCATGGATCAAATCTGATCGAGAGCTAACCGGCCATTACCTGTTCCGATCCTCCGGGGCGACGCTCGGGCTCGGCCGCGATCTGGAGCAAGGCCGTTTCCGCACGAACCGGTTCACGGAGTGGGACGGCGCTATCGGACGGGCCCCGGGTAACGCTCCCGGGGACGACTCCGGGGCTCACAGGGTGATCTGGTCACCCGTCTCACTTTCTGGCGCTGCGTCCCCAACGCGCCTGGAGTCATGGGCCACCTGCCCGTTCAAGTATTTTCTCCGATACGAGGTGGGCGTAGAGCCGACCGAAGCTCCGGAAGCCGTCGAGACGCTGAGCGCCCTGGATCGGGGCATCCTGATTCACGAGATCCTCGACCGGTTCGTGAAGGAGACCCTGGCCAACCCTCCACGCAACGCGGACGCGGACGCGGCGCGTCTGCAAGAGGTTGCGCAGCAGCAGATGGACGCTTTTGAACGCAACGGCCTTACGGGCAGGCCGGTCATGTGGCGCCTGGAACGCGAGCGGATCGGTCGCGGCCTGCTCGATTTCCTGGACGTACACCGTTCCCGGATCGAGGAACGAGGTGAGCGCCCCGTGGCGACGGAGCTGGGGTTCGGCGACGGCGAGGCGGTCCCGGCGGTAGTGCTGCAGCTTCCCGGCGACAGGACGGTCCGGTTCAAGGGGTGGATCGATCGCGTCGATTTCAGCGATGACGGTTCGCGCGCCACGGTGATCGATTACAAGAGCGGCCGCGCCGATAACTTCTCCGGTATCAAGAAGGACCCGGTAGACGGCGGCCGGCACCTCCAGTTGCCGATATACGCCCTGGCGGTACAAGGCTGGAAGCCCGAGACGTCAGCGATCAATGCCGAGTTCTGGTTTGTGATGGACACCGCAGGCGCTCGGCGCGTCACCACGTCCCTTGAGGACAGCGTTCCCCGGCTGAAGCAGGTCGTCGGCGAGATCATCGAAGGGATACAGGACGGGGTGTTCCCGGCTTACCCGGGCGACGGTTCGATTCCGGACGGATCGGGACGGTTTGCTCCTAAGAACTGCGCCTACTGCCCGTACGACCGGATCTGCCCCGGCGGTCGCGGCTGGGCCTGGGAGCGTAAGGCGGGCGACCCGGCAGCGGCGCGCCTCGCCGGCCTGTCGGACATCCGATCAGCCGAAACCCCGGGGGGCGAGGGCCAGTGACAACAAGAGATGCTGCGGCGCGTTGCCGAATCAAAGAAGACCTGGCCTCCACGTTGTTCGTGGAGGCGGGAGCGGGCACCGGGAAGACCACGGCGCTGGTTGGCGCGTCGGGGGCTGGCAAATCAACGTTGCTAAAAATTTTGATTGGTGAAGAGAAGCCAACGGAAGGCAAGGTTTTATTTTTAGAAACAGACATAGGTTCATTAGGCATTAACGACATGTCATGGCATAGGCGCAGAATAGGTACTATTTTTCAAGATTTTAAATTATTGGAAACAAAAACTGTTGGTGAGAATGTTGCATTTGCAATGGAGGTTGTAGGAAAATCTGGACGTGAAATTCGTGAGGTTGTTCCTCAGGCACTTAAGCTTGTTGGCCTTGAAGGTCGCGAGCACCGCTTTCCTAAAGAAATTTCAGGAGGCGAGAAACAGCGCGTTGCTATAGCTCGTGCCCTTGTGCATAATCCAGACCTAATAATTGCAGATGAGCCAACAGGCAACCTAGACCCAGTAACGGCATGGGATATTATTCGTCTGCTTTCACGTATAAATAAGGTTGCTGGAACTGGTGTAATTTTAGCGACACACAATAAAGACATTGTTAATGCACTACAGAAGAGAGTTGTAATGATGGAGGATGGAAAAATAATGAGAGATGACGAATCGGGGCGTTACGCCCTTTAATCTTGCTACTATTCGGTGTATGAAGTATTTGGAAATTAAGAAATTGGACCTGCCTGCCGGTAGGCAGGAATTGGAGATTATATAATATGCGTTCACTAACTAGGATAATTTTGGCTGGCGTT
>JADFRU010000397.1:0-2117 GCA_022561115.1 Chloroflexota bacterium
TGGCTTCCCGTCCTCGAGGGCGTCGAACCAGTCTGACCAAAGCTCGCGTTTTACGAGCCGACACCATCGATCGCGGGTTTGTCCCGCTATTCCCCGGGACGCGCGTCTAACCGCCCCGCGTCCGAACCCTCACGACCACCAGACCGGCCAGCACTGCGACGACCGCTGCCGCTATGTAGGCGTCCTGGAATGCGCCGATGAAGGCGTCCGTGGTCTCGATTCCGGCTCGCAGCGCAAGGTCCTCGCGCCATGTGAAAATGGCGGTGCCGAACGCTATCGACAGCGGCACGCCGATCGTCTGCGCCACGGCCATAACCGCTGATCCTGCCCCGGCGTGTTCTGGTCTTGTCCGGCGCATCGCAAGCGCGTACACGGCCGCCTGGTGAAGCCCGAATCCGAAGCCGGCAAGAGCGATACGCACGGCGATCCCCGGTAGCGACGATTCGGCGTCCAACCCGGCAATCCACAGCAGCCCGGCCGCGGTGAAAGCGGCCCCCACCGCCGTTATCACGCGATCGCCGAGGCGGTCCGCCAGCCACCCGCCGATGATCGAGCCCGCCGTGGAAGCGCCGGCGACGACCGCCAGCATCACCCCGACGGCCAGTGTCCCGCGGCCAAGTGCGTCCGTAATAAAAAACGGGAACAGGAACCATGTCAGGAAGCTGGAGACGAATATCAGTACGTTGGATATCCCGCCAACCGTGAAGCCGGGCGCTGACCACAGACCGCGCGGGAGCACCGGCCAGCGTGCCCGTCGTTGCAGGTAGTTGAACGCCGCAAACAGCAGCGCGGTCAGAACGGCGAGACCGATCACCAGTCCGGAGAACAATCCGTCCAGCCGGGCGAAGGAGATGACCGCCACCAGGGCGAAAAGGGCTCCGTACAAGACCACGGCGCCGGACCAATCGAACGTGCGATCTCCGTGTTTCGGATCACGCGATAGCGCGAACAGGCCGATGGCGAGCACCGCCACGCCGATCGGCACGCGGGCGTAGAAGATAGCCTCCCAGCCGATGGTCCCGGACAGGAATCCGCCGCCGAGTGTCGCCGTCAGTTGCCCCGCGCTAACGGACGCAAGCGTTACGCCGAGGGCCGTGCCGCGACGCGCATGACCGAACGCCCGGACCACCAGGGCAGGCCCGGTTGTGAACAATATCGCCGCCCCTACTCCCTGGAGCACGCGCAACCCGATAATGGCGCCCAGGGAATCCTGAAGCGCGATGAATCCGACGGCCACCGTGTAGGCGACGACGCCCCACAGGAAGACGCGCCTCAGACCGAATGTGTCACCCAGGCCGCCGGCCGCCGGGGCCAGTCCGCTCCGGCTCGCGTGGTAGAAGATGATGATGCCCTGCACCGAGATGAGCGACGCCCCGAGCGAGTCGCGCATGGCCGGCAGAGACACGTTGATCGAGAAGTCGAGCGCGACGAGGAATAGACCGGCCGATGCGACGACGACCGTCAGCAGGCGGTCGCGGGACCCGGGCGGGTTTTTTTGAGGGGTGGCCGGCTTCGGGCGGGTCGTCACGCCTACTCGTCTGGTTCGCGCGTGATGATGCGGTCCGGTTTCAGGGTGATCAAGACCCGCTTCTGTCCCTCGAAAATCCTCGACATGTGCGGGTCGATCTTCTCCGGCTCGCCCGGGTAGTACTTCGCGACCAGCTCTCGTGTGCGTTCCCAGACGTCATCTTCATCCAGCGTGGCGGCTCCATAAGCGACCACCATGCGTCCGCTTTCCGGGTCGTCAACGCACACGGAGCAACGAGGGTCTCGTTTGAGGTTCCACCACTTGGCGGTGGCGGAAATCGTGGAGATCACGAATGCGTCGCCGGTCCACAGGTACCAGACGGGCGACGCCTGAGGTGAGCCGTCCTTGCGAACGGTTCCCAGTACCAGGTTGCGCTGAGACTCAAGGAACGCCCGGGTCCCGGCGCTGATCGTGATATCGCGTTCCTGGGCGCTCAAAGTCAGACCCCTGTCTCCATATCGTCTTCCTTATTTTTGATTATTGCTTTCGTTCCTGGGTCCGCGTGGGAAGAATGCCAGGATCACCATCGCCATCACCGTTCCGCCCGCCGTGAGCACAAATAGCCCGTCCCCGGCCGCCCTTCCCAGGG
>JADFRU010000398.1:0-2113 GCA_022561115.1 Chloroflexota bacterium
TGCGTGTTCCGGGGTCCAGCGCACACAGATAACGCTGCCGCCGGCCCGAGAGCCTCACGAGGCTGGCGTTCGGGTGCGACGTGTCAGATCGTCGTAACCCCCGTTCACTCTCTCCCTGAATCCCGACTACCCCTGCCGTTCAATCATGCCCCGGAGATAACGCGCCTGGCCGGCGTGCTGTGTGTTATCGCTGATGACGCTCACCAGCCGTACCCCAACCGAGACCGGGGGATCGTAGGACCGGTCAATGATCCGCTCCAGTTCGGCCCCATCCACCTTCTGCAGGTAGGCGCGCGTTCGGTCGACCACGGCATCGTGATACCCGAGCAGGACTTCAGGCCCGTCCGGCCGTAGCGCTGCCACCTCCGCCGGCCCATCGCCCTGGCCGTTCACCGAGGTATCGGAAGGCATACCGAACCTGTCCGCCCAGCCCTCCGTGACCCACGCCTCGTCCTGCCCCGTCGCCGCAGCGAGGTGCCCGTCCTGGATTCGTGTCAGATGCCAGATTAGCCACGCAATCGAGTTCGAACCTTCCTCCGGCCGGTACGCGAGTTGTTCCTGCGTAAGCCCGTCAGCGGAACGATGAACAAGCTCCTGAATACGCGTGTACGCGTCGATAAGTATCTCGTTGCCTTCCAAAATGTTGCTCCTGCCTGGTCGGTATCCGCCGATCGGAAACTGATCGTACTAACCGTGTTCCACGCTTCCCGGGGCCTCCCGTGAGAAGCGCAGACGTCTCGCGATCCCGGTTCGCTTCCTGCCCCGAGACAAGGGCGCTGCCGTCACTGGAAAACGACCGTCACCGGAAGTCCCAGCGAGACCATCGGAAAACGTGCGCTGGCGTTCCATTTGCGCGGGTAAGAATGAGCGCCTGACAAGGCCGCCGCCTTGCGGACAGGCTTATCCCCGATCAGCCGAAAGCTCGCCCAGCAAACCAACAGTTCGGTCCCAGGACTTCTCGGGCTCCGAGCCCGGCAGAAGGATGCTGACAAGCACCTCCGACGCTCCCAGTTCAAACGCCTCGTTAATCCGCTGTGCCACCCGTTCGTCAGAGCCGTACGCGACTATCTCATCCACCATCCGGTCGCTCCACTCCCCGGTCTGGCCTGCTTCCGGGTAACCGGACGCCTCGAACATCGCCTGGTAGAACGGCAACTTCGGGTACGTTGCAAACTGTTCGCGGGCGGCGG
Organism: Chloroflexota bacterium; assembly: GCA_022561115.1. Classification (GTDB taxonomy): domain Bacteria; phylum Chloroflexota; class Dehalococcoidia; order Lucifugimonadales; family Lucifugimonadaceae. The sequence continues at coordinate 1,191 of JADFRU010000398.1, forward strand.
CTCTGACCTGCCCGGCATCGGCGTGCACCGTAAGCGGTATGTGCGCCACTATCGGCGGCGCCGGCCTCCCGGCAGACTCTGCGCCCGCCTTTATCGCTGGGACCGCCACGTCCCGCAGGTATGGCAACGGGCACATCCAGCTGATCGCACCATCCGTGTGAGCGCCACAGTACTCAAACGATCTCCGGCGCAACGCCGATGCCATGACCGGGAGATCCGGGGTTGCGGCCGGAATCGACGCATGAGCGCTGAGTCTTTCGCCATCGAACTCGACACTCCCCTCGTGCAGCAGTGTCCGAGCGATATGCACGTACTCTTCAAGGTGGCCGAGCGCAGCCTCAAAATTGATCCCGAACATGCTCCCGATGACCGGCGCGTGACTGGGTCCCAGCCCGAGCCTGAATCTTCCCGGCGCGATGCTTTCAATCACCTGTGATTGCTGAACGGTCACGATAGGGTGGCGCGGCCAGGTGGGGATGATCGCTGTTCCAAGCAGGATGCGCTCAGTGCGCGCTGCGGCTGCGCTCAAGATCGTGAGCCCGTCCGGTCCCGCTCCACCGGTGGTCAGCCAGGCGGCGTCGACTCCGCTTTCCTCCAGCTTCTGAATTCGAGCCATGACGCTGGCCCCATCACCGCCTGCCGCAGCGACACCGATCTTTGAATCGTTCATCTTCGTCTCCTGTTCAACGCAGGCCCTTGAACTAACCGGGGGCGACTATCCGGGGTCATTATCCGGGGCCACTCCCCGGCCTTCAGGTTCCTCCGTGCCACGGACCTCATCGAACAGACCGTGCCCCCCCTGCTAGTCCGTTATCAGGAGGGCGTTGCCGGGCGTCCGTTGCCCCCCCCGCCAGCTGCTCGGGAGGGGCGTAGCCCGGCGTTCCGGACGCCGAGGTCCACCCTACGCTGCCCTCGTCCGACTT
>JADFRU010000399.1:0-2091 GCA_022561115.1 Chloroflexota bacterium
TAACTCGGGCGATCTGGGATGCGCTCTTGTAGCCGACCGCTTCGTCTGTGGGCAGTTTAAGATCCATATCAGTGCTGGCAGGCCGGGCAGTAGTAGGCTGTCCGGCCACCGAACTTCTTCGCCTTCAACGGCGTTTCACACTGCGGGCAGGGCGCTCCGGCGCTTCGCGGGATCTGCATGCGGTCGTCCTGCGCATCTATCACGTAAGGCCGCCCGTATTCGTCCGGGTTTGCTTCGATAAACGCCAGCGCGTTCTCCAGAACTCCGGTGATCGCTCCGTGCAGAGCTTCAAGACGGCCAGCGGAAATCCGGTCAGCGCGCCGTGATGGCGAGATGCCGGCCAGGAGAAGCGCCTCGTCGGCGTAAATATTGCCGACGCCCGCCAGCACCTTCTGGTCAAGCAGCACCGACTTGATCGGCGACCGACGTGCAGACACCCGTTCGGCAAACGCATCGGCGGCAAACTCCGGGTCCAGCGCGTCCGGCCCCAGCCCGCCGATGAACGCCTCGGCATCATCCTCCAGCCGCACCATCGCCCAACGCCGAACATCGTCAAGCTCCACCCGGCGCTCATCGTCCAGGTACAGAGCAAGACGCCGATATCGGAACGGTGGGTCCTCGGGTGACATAACGCCCAACCGCCCGGTCATCCCCATGTGCAACCCGAGAAAACCGTCAGAATGCCCTTCCTCCGGGCTATGTTCGTCACGCGTCCCTGCCCCGGCAACGCGCCCCCTCTCTCGACGGGAGAGGGTTGGGGTGAGGGAGGACCCTTGTTCGGCTGCCCCGCCTGGCCAGGCTGGACCTTCGCCTGGCGCCCTCTCCCCGCCACCGGGCGCCCTCAAAGGCAAAATCAACTGCTTCCCATGCCGCCAGACATCCTCTACCCGCCGACCCACAAGCCCGGACAACCCTCCCATGCCATCGACCGTGTCCTCAACACCCGGCCAGTCAGCATCCACCTCGACAATAGTCCGGCCAACAAGACCCTCACGCAGCAAATACCGCCGCAACGCTTCGATCTCAGGCAACTCAGGCATCAGGCATTCCCTAACTCCCTCAAAACGAAGCCTGCTGCCCCGAACTCGACACCTTCTCCTCGGAACGTAAAACTGCCAACCTGGACATGCGCCCTGTCATCCTGAACTTGATTCAGGATCCGTCAAACCCCACTGAGACGCCAGATCCCGCCATCGCGGATTGTTTCGCTCGATGAGTTCGACCTTCCACCGACGATGCCATTGTTTGAGCCGCTTCTCTTCCTGAATCGCTTCGTGTACGTCAGAGGTCTCATCAAACCAGACCAGCTTCGTGCAGCCGTACCGGCGTGCGAAACCGGGGGACAGTGCGTTCTTGTGCTGCCACACACGCCGCTCAAGGTCGCCGGTGACGCCGATATAAAGCACGCGTGACCGGCTGGCCATGATGTAGGTGTGGTAGGTCTTGTCGAGCGGCATCGCGCGCTCACGATACTCGACCGGATCCTGAATCAAGTTCAGGATGACATGTCCGGGTTCTCAGACCCGGTGAACCGGGCTCAAACGGCGCGGGGTGACCCCAAAGCCCCGCAGAGCGACCTCCCTTTGCCCTACTTCCAGGCCAGCGCCTCGCCGTGGGTGAAGGTGAAGTAGGCGTCCGGGGCCTGTCCCCAGGCGTGTAGCGCGGCGCCTATCTCCGCCAGCTCCTTGGGCGTTGAGATGCCGGTCTCGGTCGCCGTGGCGGCGATGGCGGATTCCTGGATGCGCGCGCACCACAGGTCCCCCCACTGCGCGGTTGACGCGGCGTCGCCGAACGACCAGACGGTCGCGCTCACCTCAACCCGCTCCGGCGTGAGCGGCTCCAGCAGCGAGCGCAGGCGCCGGCCCATTTCAGGGTCGCCCCCGTTATGGCGGGCGACGGCGTTGTAGATCTCAAGAAAGCGATCGGTCTCCGGGCTGCGCGGCCAGAAAGCGGCGGTGCCCCAGTCGACCTCGGTCACGCCGATCACGCCTCCCGGTGTCAGGACCCGGAACGCCTCGCGCATCGCGTCGAACGGGTCCGAGAGGGGCTGCAAAACCTGGTGCATATGCGCTGCGTCAAACGAATCGTCCG
>JADFRU010000049.1:0-8198 GCA_022561115.1 Chloroflexota bacterium
GACGGCTCCAGGACATGCGTCTCGTGCCGATAATCGCGCACCCGGAGCGCAACGCCGTGCTACAGCGTGACGCCAGGAAAGTGCGGCGCATGGTGGAAGACGGCATGCTCATCCAGATAACGGCGGGCAGCCTGCTCGGGGACTTCGGACGCCCGGCGCAGCGGCTGGCAGAGCAGCTGGTGCGAGACGGCACGGCGCATTTCATAGCGTCCGACGCCCATCGTCCAACCGGCGCACGGTCCCCGGAACTGGCACCCGCCTTCAGAAGGGTCGTTGAACTGACGAACGAGGAGACGGCGATCGAGCTGTTTGACGAGAACCCGCGGATGTTGCTTGCAGGCAGGGAACCCAACCACGATCTCGGTCGCTCCTTTGAGCGCGGCGCGTTCGAATCCGATCGCAAGTGGTGGCGCGTCTGGTCACGCTGAGACCGGGGCGCACCGGCATCGGCGCGCCCCGGCACTCTCGGAAGGACTGGCTAAGGGGCAAAAGGCGGATACCGATCCGCCGCTGCCGACGGACCGGACATTGATCCCCTTTCCCGGCGGGAAAGGGTCAGGGCGAGTGAGAAGCCGCTCTTGCCGTCACCCCCGGGCTTCTCACCCGGTCCCGAATCCGAAGCGTCGGACCGCCGTCCTTGCCACGCACCCGCCCGGGTCCCCAGGATTCCCGGGTTCTAGCCGCCTCCGGGCGTCACCGGGTGACACCAGTGCATGTACCTGGGATTGTTGCCGACGACGATGTCGAAGTACATGTCCTGGAGTTTCCGGGTGATCGGACCCATATCACCGGAGCCGATCTTGCGGTTGTCCAACTCACCGACAGCCGTCAAATGCGCAGCCGTGCCGGTGAGGAACACCTCGTCCGCAAGGTACAACTCGCTGCGGTGCATCCGGCGTTCAACGACCTTCAACCCGAACTCCTCCTGTGCGAGCGTGATGACGCTCGCGCGGGTGATGCCGAGCAGGCAGTTGTCGGTCTCGCTGGGTGTGTGCAGGACGCCGTCCTTTACCAGGAACAGGTTTTCGCCCGTGCCTTCGGACACCGTTCCGTCATGGTTCAGGACGATCGCCTCGTCGAAACCCGCCATCACGGCCTCGGTCTTGGCGAGGATGCCGCTCGTGTACAACCCCGCCAGCTTCACGCCCGTCGGCATCATCGTGTCGTCCGGCCGCCGCCATGACGATGTCTGGCATCTAATGGCGCCGTCGTTCTCGATATACGCGCCAAAGGGCATCACCATCAGGGTGAAGTCAGACTCAAGCTCGTGCAGCTTCAGGTTGGCGACCATCTGGGCGCTCTTGAATGCGAGCGGGCGTATGTACACGTCCTCCCGGTAGCCGTTGCGCTCGACGAGGTCCGTCGTGATGTCGATCAGATCATCGACCGAGTAAGGGAGTTCGATCTTGAGAATGTTTGACCCGCGCAACAGGCGTTCATAGTGCTCGCGCAGCCGGAACACGTACATCTTGCCGTGCTCTTTATTCCAGTTGCCGCGTATGCCCTCAAAAACCGCAGTGCCGTAGTGCAGGGCATGGGTCATGATCCCTACCTTCGCTTCGGCCAGGGGCATCTGCTTCCCGCCGAGGAATGCGTAAGGCTCGGGCGACATGACTTCCGTTCTCCTTGTGAAAACTTTGAGGTAAAAATACTGAGGCTGGCATCGGCGCCTGCGATCTTCTGCGTACAGCAGAGCAGGGCCAGGCGCGTTCGGGCCACCGGACATTATATGAACGTGTCGAGCGGCCAGCAATTTGGGCGTCGTGCGGCTTGTCGTTGAACACCGCCGGGTGGGCCGATGTCCGGTATTTCCGCCTCTGTTACTCTCGGGCCGGGCAGGCGTTCCCGCCGAATGTCTTCCCCGGGCCGGTGCTCTCATCGGCAATCCTGGGACCGGTTTTTTAACCGGAGACACCGGACGGATTCTCCGCCGGGTGGAGATGGGATGGACGGAGAGGAACCCGGCGAAAAACGCGAGAGCGAGGAGCCCGTTCCGCATCGAGACCGGGCCTGGACGCGCTGGTTGCCATCGATATTCCTTGTGCTTGCCGTACTGGCGAGCGCGTCAGGAGTCGTCTACTGGTTGCTCGACAGGCCATCCTCGAACGCCGTCGAGATCTTCCTGGTTACCCCTACCCCGCAGCCCTTTCCGGTCGCGCATGTCACCGGCGCCGTCGTCTCGCCGGGCGTCTACACCCTGGCCCTGAACTCACGCGTTGGTGACGCGATAGCAGCCGCCGGTGGACCGTTATCGAGCGCCAACGTCGGTGCATTGAACCTGGCCGCACGTGTGGTGGACGGTGAGCGGATAGAAGTGCCCGTGACGCTCGCCGTGTCGCTTTCGGGGTCGATTCCAGGTGGAGCCGTGCTCGAAATATCCCCGGAGACGTTCGGGAACACGCCAGGCGACGCCGCGGTCGTTGCTACCGTTCTGCCACCGACCGGGACTACCGCCGGACTCGTCAACCTCAACAACGCGGGGCGCTCGGAACTCGAATCGCTTCCCGGCATCGGTCCGGCGCGTGCGCAGGCCATCATCGACTGGCGGTCCCTGAACGGGCCGTTCGAAAACCTGGATGCGCTGCGGGAAGTCTTCGGCATCGGCCCGGAGACGGTTTCGTCACTACGGGGACTGGTGAGCTGGTGACGCCGGAATGACCCTGCTCTGGTTGTCCGGAGCGTTCGTCGTCGGCGCCTGGCTCGGGGTGGCGCCGAACGGCGGCTGGAACCTGCCCGGCGCCGTCCTGCTTCTATGGGCGGTCGCGATGGCGTTAGTCGCGGCGCGCGAGCGTGTGTCGGGACGGCGACTACTACCGGCGATGGCCGGGCTGCTGTTGATCCTGGGGCTGGTCCGCGTCTCGCTTGCCGGTGCTGCGGTTCCCCCGGCCGACATTCCCTCCGGGGTTTCAGCCGCGTTACAGGCGGGCCCGGTCGAGTTTGAGGCCACGCTGGACACCGAGCCGAGGCCGTACGGCAGCGTCACGCGCCTGCCGCTAACGCTGGTGCGGGTGATCGATTCATCGGGCGAGACCATAGCGCTGGAAACGCTGGTCGAGGTCGATGTGCTTGCCGAGCGTCTCTACGGCGCCCTTGTTAACGGGTCCGGTCCGCTCCGGGGTTTTCGTTACGGCGATCTCTATCGTGTGACCGGCCGATTCCAGCCGCGCGCTCCTGACGTTGAGATGCCGCCCGGCATCTCTCCCGGGGCCGCCGGGGTTGTCACGGTCGCCACGGTGCGGCTCATCGACTCGACGTCCGGGAACGCCGTGCGACGCGCCGTGGCGGACGCGCGTGGCGCCGCATCGGCCTCCATCATGAAGCTGGTCCCCGGCGCTGCGTCCGGTCTGGCGACAGCCGTAACGACGGGCGACCGAACCGGGTTGACGCCCGAACTGCGGGACGATTTCCGGTCAGCCGGGCTGAGTCATCTACTGGCGATCTCAGGCCTGCACGTGGCGATTGTGGCGGGTCTCGCGCTGATGGTGGCGTCGCTGTTGTTCGGTCGGCGCCGCCAGTTATACCTGCTCATGCCGCTCGCAGCCGTGATCGGTTACGCCGTACTCGCAGGGATGTCACCATCCGTCACCCGTGCGGCGGTGATGGCAGGCGTCTACCTGCTGGCCATCGCACTCGGGCGTCAGCGCAGCGTGCTGCCGGCGATCGCGTTCGCCGGGGCGGCGATGATCCTCCTTGATCCACATTCCGTGGGGACCCTCTCGTTCCAGCTCTCGTTCGCCGCCGTACTCGGGATAGCTGCGCTTGAGCCGGGGCTGCGCGGCCCGATGGACGCGCTCGTCGGACGCGTGGCCCCGGAGGGCGGGGTTGCACACGGCCCCGTGCTGGTCATCTCCCGCGGTCTCGGGTTTTCGCTGGCGGCGACGATCGCAACGATGCCGCTCGTCGGATCTACCTTTGACCAGGTTCCACTCCTGGGAACAATCGCCACGACACTGGCGTTGCCCGCCGTTCCCGTGCTGATCGTCACATCCGGCGCGATAGCGGTGATTGAGCCGTTGTCTCCAGTTGCCGCAGCGCCGATCGGATGGCTGGCCTGGCTGTCTGCGGAATGGCTCATACTCGTAGCGCGCGGGTTTGCCAGCGTCCCCGGCGGAACGGTCTCGACCGAGGGATGGGGCGGGTGGTTGATCGCAGGCTGGTACGGCGTGCTGTTCGCATGGCTCGGCCGCAACACATTACGGAGGTTCGCAGTCTCAGCGCCGCGCTCCATCGGTTCCCAGATGGCGTCCCTGGTGGCAAGCGGGGCATCGTCGCCCAGGCTCCCGGGGCGCAGGGCGTTGTCGTGGCTGGCGGTTCCCGCGATTACCGTCGCTGTCCTGCCGTGGATCGCGGTGAGTCAGCTTCCGGGCGACCGGCTCAAGGTCACGTTCTTTGAGACCGGGCGCGGCGACATGATCCTGGTCGAGACACCGGGAGGCAGGCAGGTGCTGATCGACGGTGGACGCGCCGCCAACGGGGCTGTCCAGAACCTGGGTGACGCGTTGCCGTTCTGGGATCGCAGCTTAGACGTGGTGGTCCTGACACATTCGGACGCCGATCATGTCGGAGGGCTGGCGGACGTGCTTGACCGGTATGAAGTAGGGGTCGTCATCGATACGACGGGTTCGGCAGATACAGCCGTATTTGGCGAGTGGAGGGACCGGCTCAATACGCGGCCATCACCGGCGTTGGTCGCACAGCAGGGCATGGTGATCGCTCTCGACTCCGGCGTTACGCTGGAGGTGATCTGGGCGGGTGCGCTTGAGCTTCCAGAAATCCCGGGCGCCAACGCCGCCTCAACGGTCTTAATGCTTCGCCATGGCGACGTGCGCATGCTTCTCACGGCGGACATCCCCCGCGCAGTTGAGACCCGGCTGTTGGGTTCCGAGTTTTCGGTGGCGGCCGACCTGTTGAAGGCGCCGCATCACGGCAGCGACACCTCCTCGTCCGCGCGATTTCTTGATGCCGTCGCACCATCCGCCGTTGTTGTGCTGGTGGGGACAAGAAACCCGTTCGGGCACCCGGCTGAGGCCGTTCTCGCACGCTTCGCCGAGCAAGTTCCCGGAGCGCCCGTGTTCGTCACAAAGGATCGCGGAGACGTGACGGTAGAGACGGACGGCAAACGGCTGTGGGTGACTACGGAGCGGTAACCGCCGAACTTACACCGGGCGGACGTTACGCTGGGCGGCGCCACATCAAGTCAAGATTCGAACTCCCGCGGGACCTTGACACGCCGTTTCGCTGATGTATCGTCACTGCTCGCTCTTGCCATTAGTTGCATTTGCCGGGAATCGCAATATGTCATGCCGAGAAGAAACCGCAGCAACGCTCCGCCGCGCCGGCCACCGGGTGACCTCGACCAGGCTCCTCGTGCTGGAAGCGCTGCGCCATGCCGGAGACCACTTGAGCGCGACCTCGGTTATTGACCAGGTCCGCCGGGACTCGCCCCATGTCAGTGAGTCCACCGTGTACCGCACGCTCGGCGCGCTCAGGGATTCACGGCTGATCTCGGAAACGACATTCGGACACGGGGAGGTTGCCTACGAATGGTTGGGCGAGCGGCCGCATCACCACCTTGTGTGCCGCCGATGTGGTGCTGTGGACGAGCTGTCGGACGAGATCGTCACCGTGTTTGCCGGGCAACTTTCTAAAAGCCACGGCTTCACCGCTGATCTGCAACACCTTGCGGTACCCGGCGTGTGCGCCCGCTGCTCCGGCTCCAATCAATGAACCGTTCTGGACGGACGCGCCAGGCTCGCTGGACCGTTCTTGCGGTAACCGCGCTTGTGGCCTTGATCCTGGTTGGGTGCTCCGGCGATAAAAGCGATCAGGAAGACGGAGCCGAGACATCCGATCGACTCAACGTCGTCACCACGCTGTCTCCCATCACTTCGATCGTCGAGAACATCGGCGGAGAGCGCATCCTGGTTCGCGGAATCATCCCGGAGGGCGCCAACTCACACACCTTTGACCCGCCGCCGTCCACGGCCCGAGTGATCTCCGAAGCCGACCTTTTCATCGCCAACGGCCTCTTCCTGGAAGAGCCGGCGGTCGCAATGTTTGACGCCAACCACGCTGAAAACGCACGGGCCGTGCTGCTGGGAGACCGCGCCATCAGGCCGGACGAGTGGCAGTTCGACTTCTCGTTCCCGGAGGCGAACGGCCAGCCAAACCCGCACCTGTGGCCGGACCCGATCCTCGCCCTCAAGTACGCCGAGATCGTGCGGGATGAGCTGACGATTTCGGACCCGGACGGGGCGGTCTATTACGGGGCTAACTACGAGGAGTTCCGCGAGCGTATCGAGACGCTCGACAGTGCGATACGGTCTGCAGTGGCCACGATTCCCCCGGGCCAGCGCCTGCTGCTGACCTATCACGACTCATGGGCCTACTTCGCACTGCGATACGGGTTCACCGTCCTGGGCGCTGTCCAGCCCGCAAACTTCACCGAGCCGTCCCCGCGTGATGTGGCGAGACTGATCGTCCAGGTCCGTGAACTCGGGGTGCCTGCGATCTTCGGCTCGGAGGTGTTCCCCAGCCCGGTCATGGAACAGATCGCCGCAGAGAGCGGAGCGGTCTTCATAGACCAGCTCGCCGATGACGACCTGCCCGGCAAGCCGGGGGACGCCGGCCACAGCTACCTGGGTCTCATGACCAAAAATATGGAAACCATGATCCGCGCCCTGGGCGGGGATGCGTCAGCACTGGGCGCTGTCGATACCAGCCTCGTGTTTAACGGCGAATCGGCCGCACGTTATCCCGGGTAGGGCCCGAGTAAGAATCACGCTGTAAACAGTGCTTCACGACACACCGCACCCAACGCTCACAGAGCCGCCGCTGATCGAGCTACGCGGCCTCGCCGCCGGATACCGCGGCGTGCGCGTCATCGAGGACGTCTCGCTCAACATCATGCGGAACGACTTCGTCGCGTTGCTGGGCCCGAGCGGCTCCGGCAAGACCACGGTGCTGCGGTCGATCGTGGGCTCTGCCGACGTGTACGCAGGGGACGTGCTGTTCCGAAGCGTGTCTGTTCTCGGTCCCCGGCGAAGGCGAAAAGAAAAGCGGCCTCGCATCGGGTACGTGCCTCAACTTGAGGCGATCGACTGGAACTTCCCGGTGACCGTTGAGCAGGTTGTCTTGATGGGCGCGACGCGCAGCGCACCACTCTTCCCGTGGTTTCGGCGAAGCGATCACATACGGGCGGGCCGGGTGCTCGAACGGCTGGGGCTGGACGGACTTGCGGATCGCCAGATTCGCGAACTGTCCGGGGGGCAGCAGCAGAGGGTGTTCCTGGGCAGGGCGCTGGTGAGTGAGCCGGAGATTCTGCTGCTGGACGAGCCGACCGCCGGGGTCGACATAAAGACCCGCGACGATGTCCTTCATCTGCTGGACGAGTTGAATCACCAGGGCATCGCCATCCTGATGGCCACGCACGAGATCAACGCCGTCGCAGCGCACCTGCCGCGCGTGATCTGCATGAACGGCCGCATCATCGCTGACGGCACGCCGCGCGAGGTGCTCACGCCGGAGGTTCTGAAGGCCACTTACGGAGCCGAGATGCCTGTGACACAGTACCGGGGCATGACGCTCGTGGCCGAAACACCGCACCGCTTTGGCGCAGCGGCCCGGGACGTGACCGCAAACGGGCAGGCAGACGATCACGGGCTTGATGGCAGCGGCGCTGATGTTCATGTGCACGGTGAAAACAACGATCCCCACGGACACGAAGGCGCGGCCGTGCGAAGCCACGGTGGACGACCCGGCGATGCTTGAGCCTTTCGAGTTCGAGTTCTTCGTTCGAGGCCTGATCGCTGCGACCATGGTCGGCGGGCTGGCCGGGATGATGGGCGTCTACATCGTTTTGCGCCGGATGTCGTACATCGGTCACGGGTTGGCCCACGCCATCTTCGGCGGCGCCGTTGTCAGCTTCATCATGTCGATCAACTTCTACGTCGGCGCCTCGATCTGGGGCTTTCTGTCTGCCGTCCTGATCCAGTGGACGTCGCGTCGCCGCAGCATCTCGACAGACGCCGCGATCGGCATCATCACCACGGCGTCGTTTGCGCTCGGGGTTGCACTGATAAGCCGAACCCAGACCTTCACACGCAGCTTTGAGGCAGCACTGTTCGGCAACATTCTGGGCGTGACCGGGACCGATCTTTTTGCTATCGCTCTCGTTACCGGCGTGGTTTTTGCCGCCG
>JADFRU010000050.1:0-8153 GCA_022561115.1 Chloroflexota bacterium
GGATCGGGAACTTTGACCCGCTCGCTATGGGCGGCTTCGGCCCCGAACAGTTCGAGAACTTCGACCCGCTGGCAATGGCTGGATTCAACGCCGACCAGTTCGCCAACTTCGACCCGTTCGCTATGGGAGCCTTCGACGCCGAGCAGTTCGAGAACTTTGACCCGTTCGCAATGGCCGGCTTCAGCGCAGAGCAGTTCGCCAACTTTGACCCGCTCGCTATGGGGGCCTTCGACGCCGAGCAGTTCGAGAACTTCGACCCGTTCGCGATGGCCGGCTTCGATGCAAGTCAGGTCGAGAACTTTGACTTTGCGGCGGTCTCGGGATTTGGCCGGGACCAGCTCACCGGCATGGATGTGGATGCGCTGGTCGGCTTTGACGTGGGCCACGTCCTCAACCTGGACCAGGAAGCCAGAGACGGCTTCGGCGACAAGGTGTTCGACTTCGGCGACTTCGACCTGGCAGTCCGGGGAGAGTTGATCGGCGATGAGGCACAGCGCATGGGCGGCTTCGGCTCGTTCGAGGACCTGTTGGCCCTGTTCGGCGACGAGTCGGGCGACGGACCGACGGAAGAAGAGCTTAAGGCGATGGGTTGGGACGGTACGTTTGACCCGGCCACGTTGGACCTCGGCTCGGAAGACATAGACCTGGACAGCCTGTTCAGTGAGACTGCGCTGGCAAACGCGTTTGCAGCGTTTGGCGGCTAATCAGGCGTGAAAGCGTTTCACCGGCTACTGGACCCCGTTAGTTAAAGGGGGCGTTCCGGGACAGCCGGCCGGAGCGTGATCTAAAACGCATTTCAGACGAGGCGTCCGCGATTAAGCGGCCGCCTCCTCGCGTCCGTCCCAGGACACATCGCAGGAGTACATCCCGGCTGCATGTTCGGGAACACATTTGAGGGGCACGCCGTTAACATCTGGTGTCACGCAGTTGCGGCGGATCAAGCAATCAAGTTCAGACGGAGACCGACCATGGCCGGACCGAAACGACCCCTCCTCGCGATAACACTCGGCGACCCATCGGGCATCGGCCCGGAGGTGGTGGCCCGCGCACTCTCTGAAGCCCGCGTCTACGAGATCGCGCGGCCGGTGGTCATCGGTGCGTTAGGACCGATGCAACGAGGAATCGATGACACCGGAGTCAAGTTGCGCGCCCGTCCTGTCGAAACCGTTGAGGGAGCGGGCGAGGAGTTCGGGGTGATCGATGTGCTGAACATCGATGGTTTCGAGGACGCCGAGTTCCCGCTTGGCGAATTGTCGCCCGTATCGGGCAAGGCCGCTCACGCGTGGATCGAACGCGCCGTCCGCCTTTGCCAGGACGGCTCGGCGGACGCCATGGTGACGGCTCCCGTCAACAAGGAGGCGCTCAGGCTGGCCGGCTCGGAAGACCTCGGACACCAGGAGGTGTTCAAGCGAATGTCCGGCTCGGACTACGTCGCCACGATGCTGGTGTCCGGCGTCCTGCGCTGCATGCATCTGAGCACGCACCGGTCACTGATACGTGCGGCGGAGTACGCGACGCGCGAAAACATCTTGATGGCAACGCGGCTGACGGATGAAACGTTCAAGCGCTGGGGCTTCGAGAAGCCGAGGATCGCCGTCGCAGCGCTCAATCCTCACGGCGGCGAGAACGGGATGATCGGAAAGGAAGAGATCACTGACATCCGGCCCGCCGTGGAAGACGCCCGGGCGGAGGGCATAGACGCCAACGGCCCGATCCCGGCGGACACCGTGTTCAACCAGGCGATCGCAGGCCGGTGGGACGTCGTTGTCGTGCTGTATCACGACCAGGGGCACATCCCGATAAAGGTCCACGGCTTTGAGGAAAGCGTGAGCGTCAACCTTGGCATACCGTGGATACGGACTTCCGTGGACCACGGAACGGCGTTCGATATCGCAGGCAAGGGAATCGCCCAGGCGGTGAGCATGCGGGAAGCGATCAAGCTGGCGACACAACTGGCAACGGGCGTACGGCCTTCCTGAGCCATCGCCGTCAGGCCGGTCGCCGGGCCGGTTCTCTCTCGTTACAACACTCGTCCGGCTGACATCAACCGCAGTGATCCGTCACGCATCTCCGGAGAATAAACGGGGTTGCAGTTCATATAATCAGGACGGCGCTTTAACGCGACGTGTCAGCGCTAAACCAAACGGGAGCATCCATTTGAAACTGGGATTTATCGGCGGCGGCGTGATGGCCGAGGCGATCATCGCCGGAGTTCGCCGGGCTGACCTGGACGCTGAGGTGACCGTCGGCGAACCGGTCGCAGCGCGGCGTGCGGCGCTGGAAAGCGCGTACGGCGTCGTCGCCGTGGCCGAAAACGATGCCGCCATCGAGGGCGCAGAACTGATCGTGCTCGCCGTAAAGCCCCAGCAGCTTGACAGCGTGGCGGCGGAGATCAGCGGCTCCCTCACATCAGAACAGACCGTCCTTTCAATCCTGGCCGGCGTCAAGATGCACACGCTTGGCTCCAGGCTGAACCACGGCCGCCTGATCCGCGTAATGCCAAACACCCCGGCGCAGGTCGGTGAGGGGATGAGCGCGTGGACCGCATCTCCGGAGGTGCCGGAATCCGTCCGTGACTTCGCCGGTCAAATGCTGGACGCCCTCGGCGTCTCGATCTACATGGAAGACGAGCGATACATCGATATGGCGCTCGCCGTGAGCGCGAGCGGTCCGGCGTTCGTATATGTGTTCATGGAATCACTGATAGACGCCGGCGTCCTTCTCGGCCTGCCCCGGCCGATGGCGCATACGCTGGCCCAACAACTGATTATCGGCAGCGGCGTACTTGCGCGTGAAACTGGCAAGCACCCTGCGGAGTTAAGAAACCTGGTCACATCACCCGGCGGAACCACTGCCGCAGGATTGCAGGCGCTGGAGGAAGGCGGATTCCGTGCCGCCGTCGTGAACGCGGCCGTGGCGGCGTGGGAACGGGGCGAAGAGCTGGGCAGGGGTTCGAAGTGAGCGATCTACTTGGAATAATCGGGACCGCAGTGCAGTTGATGGCGTACGCCATCATCGCCCGTTCCCTCACGACCTGGTTTCCGAACTCCCGGAACAACCCGATCGTCCAGATCCTCTACCAGATCACGGATCCAATTCTGATCCCGTTGAGCAGGGTGATTCCGCGCGCAGGCATGTTCGACTTCTCGCCGATGGTGGCAGTGTTGGTGCTGTTGTTCGTCGGGTCAAAACTCACGGCCGCCTAGCCAGACAACCGGCCGATCACCTCGGCGTGCGACAGTCCATCAACCTGGATCACTTTCCTGCGGCCGGTCTTGCCGTGCGTCACATGGACGCCCGATCGCGGCACGCCGAGCGTCTTGGCCAGCAGGCTGCATACAGCTTCATTGGCGGCCCCGTCCACGGGCGGCGCGGTTACACGCAGGCGTAAAGTCCCGTCCGCCATGAACCCGAGCACGCTATTTGCGCTGGCCCGGGGCTGGACGCGAACCGTTATGCGGGCGGAGTTCGTCGTTGGCTTCATTCTGCGACTGCCGGTCATGATGTGAATCGCCGGTTGTTTCCACGCAGCGCCAGGCATTCGTCATTCCCACACAGGTGGGAATCTAGTGACCTACCACAGCGTTTGCCTTTGCGACCGGCGAAGGGTCCAATGCCGCCGATGGATTGAGCATACAAATGAATCGTTGAAACGAGCTTTCTGGATTCCCACGTACGTGGGAATGACGAGAAGAAAAGGCCGCGCCCCGAGTACGCCCCGCCCCACCGGCATGCTTCGAGAACCTCAGCACGCTGGGAGCCCCGGGCCGCCCGTGTCCGAGGTGATCACATGTCTGGCTGACGGCCGCGATCAGGCGTGCGCCATCGCGCCGCCGTCGACAAAGATCGTCTGGCCTGTCGTGAAGTCCGAGAAGTCGCCCGCAAGATAGATAAGCAACGCCGCTATCTCCTCCGGCGTCCCCTTCCGGCGCAGCGGAAGGTAGCGGACGAGGAGTTCCTTTTGCTGCTCCTCAAGCGGCGGCGGGTTGAGTTCCATCCAGCCTGTCGCGATGCAGTTGATCCTCACCCCGGACGGACCCCACTCGAGCGCCAGCGATCGTGTCATCTGCTGGATCGCCGCCTGCGATGCGGAGAACGGGCCGTGATTGGACAGCCCGCGCTCGGCCATTTCCGATATGACGTTGACGATGTGTCCTGCGCCCTGTTTCACCATTACCCGGCCCGCAGCGCGCGCCCACCTGAATGCAGACCCGGCGTTGGCGTCCATCACCGTGTTCCACTCAAACTCGGTGGTATCGAGCGCCGGCTTGCCCAGTATCGTCTGGGACGCGTTAACCAGGATATCGATGCCGCCCAGCTCCGATATCACCCGGTCCACTGCGCCGTCTGCATCGTCAAACCCGGCGAACTCGCCGACAAGGGTGGCGGTCCGCCTTCCCTGCGCTCGCACCGCCTCCGCGGTCGACTCGACGTGTTCAGCGGAGTGGCCTGCAACAGCCACATCGGCGCCGGCCTCGGCGAGGGCGCTGGCGAGGACCGGCGCCCAGCCGCGCGTGTCAGCGGTTATGAGCGCAACCTTGCCTTCAAGGGTCCAGTCGTTCGGGACGGGCATCTTGTTTCCTTAAGTAGTCAGGGATTACTTGGCTTGTGCTTGGCGCCTTACCGGCTTTACGGCTCCAGGGATTACAACCGGGCGGAACGCCGAACGCGGTAGCGCGCAATCGTGAGGGGGCGGGTGTCAGGCAAGTTCGCTTATCGGCCCGTAGCCGGTCGGCGCCATGCCCCCGGCCAGGCCTCCGCCATCGACGATAAACATCTCGCCGGTCATGTAGTTGGAGGCGGCTGACGCCAGCCAGACCGCTACCGGCCCGAACTCCCGTGGGAACCCGGTGCGGCCGATCGGAATCAGGTCACCGCGCGGAAGTGACATCGAGGATTCGGTGGTCGCCTCGGTCGGGAAAAAGCCCGGGACGATGGCGTTGCAGGTGATTCCGTATCGGCCCAGGCTGACCGCGAGCGCCCTGGTCAGGTTCACCACGCCGCCCTTGCCGGCCGTGTACATGTAGTTGTCCCGTCCGCCCCGGAACCCGAATCCCGACGCGACATTTACGATCTTCCCGGAACCACGGTCCGCCATATGCTTCGACACGGCGCGGGAGCAGTAGAACACCGAACTCAGGTTGGTCTCGATCCCGATTCGCCACGACTCGTCCGTGATGTCCCACAGCGGTGGCCGTCCTTCATCACGAACGATTCCGGCGTTGTTGAACAGGACGTTGATCTCGCCCCACTCGGCCAGCACGGTCTCGAACAGCCGGTTCACCTGGGCCGTGTCGGTGACATCGGTGGATACGGCCATCGCCCTGCCGCCAGCGGCTTTCACGATGTCCGCCGCCTCATCGATCGGGCCCTGCCGCCGTCCGGCTATCGCAATATTGGCCCCGGCTTCCGCCATGCCGCGCACCATTTCACGGCCCAGGCCGGTGCCCCCGCCAGTGATCACGACGTTCATCCCGTCAAGGTTCAGCGCATCAAGCACGCCCATCCGGTACTCCCTGTTATTAACTTGATCTGGGTAACTTGATCTGGTCAATGCTCCGGGACAGCGCCATCCGCCGCCGGGCCGGTCCCTGTAACCGCGCTCAGCGCGGCGTTGTCTGCAACGTTACTTCGCCGGCATCCAGGCGGTGGACTTCACCATCGCGGTCGCGCAGCAGCAGGCGTCCAGAATCATCGACTCCCTCTGCTATCCCGTGGATGGACTCGTCGCCCCATCGGACGTCGATCTCCTGTCCAATGGTTTCAAGCCGCTCGCTCCAGTCTGAGACCAGCGCGGTCATCCCCCCCGGCCCTGCGTAAATATCGTCCATCTCCTTCAGCAACCTTCGCATAACTTCCCGTCGCGATGCCGGCGTTCCGTTCAAGGTCCGCAGGCTCGTCGCGATATCCGCGATCTCCGGGTGCGCCGCTGCGTCCAGGTTGACGTTCACCCCGGTGCCGATCACGGCATAGTAGCCGGTGTCAGAACGTCCAGACTCTGCGAGCGTCCCTGATATTTTGCGATCAGCTGCCCGGACGTCGTTCGGCCATTTCAGCGTGACGCGTGTGCTCGTGAAGGCGTCCAGCGTACGTGCGACGGCAAGACCGGCGAGGAGCGGCATCTTTGGCAGGTCCACCGGTTCCGGCCGCAACAGGACGGAAAAAAGAAGATCGCGCCCGGGCGGCGAAACCCACGACCGTGACATCCGGCCGCGGCCCGCGGTCTGAACGTCCGCGATCACCACCAGGCCCTCCGGCTCACCCGCCTCGGCGGCGCGCCGCGCGTCGTCGTTCGTGGAAGCGGTCGTCTCATGCCACACGATACGGCGACCGATAACGGCGCGGCCGTCCACAGACTCAAGCCCGTGGAATTGATTCGTCGTGTCGTTCAAAGTGACTTTCTAAGCGCCTCCGGGATGATTCCGCCGTAGTATCGCCGCCGCAAATCACCTGTCAAACGCATCGCTGCGGTAACCGCCGCGTGGGTGGATACCCTCACCCGCATAGGTAGGACGGAGGACGGCGGCGACCGTCTCCCCGGCTAGTCTGAGGTCAGATACTGCCGGGGAGAGAGGGGCCGTTGGCGCCGGGGCAGCACGATATCCGGAAAAAGTACATCAAGAGGTACGCATGACCCAGCAGCTGTCGAATAAGCGGCACGACGAACTGAATTCCGACTCGCTTGAGTCGTTGTGGCGTCAAGCAGTCCTTATTCGTAACATCTCGCGTGACGATATTGAATCCTCACGTCGCCGTCGAGATGAGGCCGAGAAGGCCCGGCTGGAAGCGGAGCAAGAAGCGATCCAGGCGACAGAGGCGATGTGCACCGACATCCGGCAACAGGCCGAGTCCGAGCTTGACGAAGCGCACAGGGTCCTGGAGCAGACTCGCGAGCTTGAGGCCCGCGCCCAGTCCAATCTGAATGAGGCCGTATCAATCAAGAACCAGGCCGAGGAGGAATCCAGCGAGGTCATGCGCCGCGCGAATGAAGAGGCCACGGTCGAGGTGAAAGCGGCACGGAAGTCACGCGCTCGAAGCGAGGCAGAAGCTGCCGCAACCCTTGCCGAGGCGGGTGAACTTATGGGCCACACCAGGTCCGAAGCCGAGGCTAGCGCTAAACGTATAAACGCAGAAGCCAGGACCAACGCTAACCAGATCAAGGCCGATGCGGACACGGAAATCCAGCGGGTTCTGGCTGATCTTGAGGCAGCTCGCGCTGCGGCGCAACGGGAACTGGATACCCAGCGCACCCTCACCGACCGGTTGAGGGAGCGGGTTGCCGCGCAACATGCCGCGCCAGAGGCCATCCTGGATTATGTCGAGGTCCCGGCCACAGGTACCCCGAAACCGAAGACCAAACCAACCACGGCAAAAGCCGCTAAGGTCGCAAAGCCCCGTAAGAAAGCCTCCGCTAAAAAAGCGAAACCCACTTCCAAAACCAGGCCATCGGCGACACGGAAACGATCAGCCGGCATAAAGCCCGCGAAAACCCGCGCCAAAGTCGCTGTTCCGAGTGCAATGGCTAAATCCAGGACCAAGCCCGAGGCCGGTCTAGAACTACCAGTTATCGATCAACCCACGGCAACCCCGGCCGAGGCCGCGGTTCCGAGTGCGAAGTCCGCTTCTGACACCACGCCGCCGGTCACTCCGGAACAGTCAGCTAACGAACTACCAACCGAAGTCCCTGGAGATGACGCCGCAACGCAGCGCGCCGGATGGGTGGGAGGCGAGTTCGTAGAGATCGACGAGCCGGCGGATAACACCGAGGCGGCGTAACTTCCTTCCCGTTTCGACGGGTTGACACAGGCCAGATTGCACATGAAACGGGGGCGCTCATCGCAGGCGCCCCCGTTTTATTTGCAGCTCCCATTGCGGCCGCACACGGGTACCGGCGTGGGCCAGCGACTCTGCGCCCTTCATGGCTCATAAGATCTGCTGGCGGTGATAGGGTCTGACCACTCTCACCATGCAAGCACCGGAGCCGTCGCATTGTCGAAACGTTTCACGCCCGAGGTCTCTGTAGAACTTCCGTCCGTGTACGACGCCCAGGTTTCGCCGGACGGGGAGCTGGTAGCGTTCGTGGTCAGCGACAACTTCCGTCGAGGAGTGGCTTAGGCTCCGAAGATGGCCCGGGCCAACATCCACGTCGTGCC
>JADFRU010000400.1:0-2074 GCA_022561115.1 Chloroflexota bacterium
CCATCCGAATCGCCCGTGAGCTGGAGCCGCACGGCCTGATGTGGCTGGAGATCGATAACCAGGACCCGCAGGCGCTTGCCCAGCTCAAGGCCTCAACAACGACGCCGATCTGCTCCGGTGAGCAGCTCCTCGGCATGCGGCAGTACCAGCCCTACTTCAAGTACCACGCGATGGACACCGTCAAGGTGGACGTCCAGTGGCAGGGCTTTTCGCAGGCCAAAAAAGTGGCGGACCTGGCCGAGACTTACGACCTGAACATCGCCCCGCACAACTACGGATCGCACCTGTCCAGCTTCCAGAGCCTGAACCTGACCGCCTCCGTTTCCAACGTCCGGATCATGGAGTCTGACGTGGACGCAGTGCCCTGGCGAGACGAGTTGACCACGGTCCTTCCGGACATCAAGGACGGCTACATGGCTATCCCGCAGGGACCGGGTTGGGGATGCGACCTGGACGAATCAGCACTCAAGAAGCACGCCTACACGGGTTAAGGCTTCAGCCGCTGAACTACGCGTGGATGCGGGCCCGTTCCGCCCACAGGTATCTGCCGCACGACCCTTTTCCAGGCAGAACACGAAGCGGCCCGGCCTCCGTCCCCGGCCTCAATACCGGGTCAGGATCACCGGGCCGCTCGTGCGTGCGCTGCCTGGTTACACGGCGTGGGCCGGGGTCAACTTCCTGACCTCCACCTTCTCCTCCTCTTCTTCCGTCCGGGCGGTGAAGATGTACAACACCGCTCCGGTCGTCGCCAACCCCAGGCCGATGACCACGAACACCCCACCGATCGCCTTCACCATCAGGCTGAGGTCGAGACCCATCCGCGCCATGTTGAGGGAGTTGCGGAGTGTCAGGCCGTCAAGCAGAGACGCCCTTTCATCGCTGCCTTGCTCCAGGGTCTGCCAGGGCCCGTACTTGTCCAGAGTGTGGGACTTGATTACGAGCGCCTGGGCCGTTGCAAGTTCTGCGGAATCTACCGGGTACTTCACGTCGTCGATCGTGATCGTGACCGCCTCTTCAGCCAGCCGTGCCTTGATCTCTGACTCCGCGGC
Source organism: Chloroflexota bacterium (assembly GCA_022561115.1). Classification (GTDB taxonomy): domain Bacteria; phylum Chloroflexota; class Dehalococcoidia; order Lucifugimonadales; family Lucifugimonadaceae. Next base: position 1,050 of record JADFRU010000400.1, read on the forward strand.
GAAACCCTGCTGGATGAAGTAAGCGCCAATGACCAGGACCACAACCCCGATCGCGAGTACTCCGATGCCGATCAACTTCCGAAGTGCAGTCATCTCGCTCTCCAATCTCCCACCGGCCCCGATTTGCGACCGCCGCAACATGGACCGATGGGTGTTTAACCTCTGCACTAGATTGTCTCGCGAGCAGCGTGAGTAATTCGTGAGTGCGGCGCTCTAGATATGAACGTAGCGTGAAAAAAGACACAATCCGTGTTTATCCGGAACCGAACGCTCTTTTGATGGCTTTGACATGCATCGACAGGTGACGCGGTTGCGCCGAGGTTGCGTCACAGCCGGGGTCGGGAGATGATGCCGTCCAGACCATCTACCCGAACCAACGATCTGGCCCGCATTCACCTCGGGGCGGGCAACTCAACGCCCGCGCCAGCGCGCCAGCCGGGACCGGTCAGGACATCAAATGCGTATAGCGATCCTCGGCATCTCGCACGAGACCAACACCTTCTCGCGAGTACCGGCCGGTTACGAGAAGTTTGAAGAGGTTGAGCTTCTCCGCGGCGACGAGATAATCGAACGCCACGGAGACTCTAAATACACGATCGCCGGGTACGTGGAAGCATCGCGTGAACTGGGGTTCGAGCTCGTCCCTCTAATGTTTGCCCGGACGGGGCCCATCGGGACCATAACGAAGGACGCTTACGACAGGCTCTCCGCCGAAATGCTCGGGATGCTGCGCGATGGCGGGCCGTGGGACGCTGTGTTGATCGCCAACCACGGGGCGGCTGTCTCCGAGCAGTTTCCGGACATGGACGCCGAGATGGCCCGGGCGATCCGTGAGATCGTCGGCCCTGACCTCCCGGTCGGCATCACGCTGGACATGCACTCGAACATCTCGCGCGAGTTGATCGAACGAACGACGGTCTGTGTCGTCTGGCGCACCAACCCCCACCTGGACACACGCATCAGGGGCCGGAAGACGGCCGATCTGATCTATCGCGCCGTCCGGGGCGAGATAACGCCGGTGCAGT
>JADFRU010000051.1:0-8170 GCA_022561115.1 Chloroflexota bacterium
GTCGAGGAACGACCAGGTCTCTACCGACACGCGCCTGTACATGCGGCAGGCGTGTGCGGACACCGTCAGCGCCCTCAGGAAGCTCCAGGGCGCGCTGGTGAGCGCTGCCGGGGCCAACATCACGACAGTTGTGCCCGGTTACACCCATCTACAGCGGGCGCAGCCGGTCCTCCTCGCCCACCACCTGCTCGCCTATTTCGAGATGTTTGACCGGGACGCGACGCGTTTCGCCGCCGCAAAGGCGTCCGCTGACGTTCTCACCCTTGGCAGCGGGGCGATGGCCGGCGTTCCGTACCCGATAGACCGGGAGTTCGTCGCACGCGAGCTCGGATTCTCGGGCATCACGTCCAACTCGATGGACGGGGTGTCTGACCGGGACTTTGCGCTTGAATACCTGGCGTCCGCCGCGATATGCGCCATGCACCTGTCGCGACTGGCCGAGGAGTTCGTTATCTGGTCATCCGAGGAGTTCCGGTTCCTGTCCCTGCCGGACAGCTACACGACCGGATCGAGCATCATGCCCCAGAAGCGGAACCCGGACTTTGCGGAGCTGGCTCGCGGGAAGACCGGGCGGGTTTACGGCAACCTGTTCGCAATGCTGACCACGCTGAAAGGCCTTCCGCTTACCTACAACCGGGACCTTCAGGAAGACAAAGAGGGACTGTTCGATAGCGTGGATACGCTCCTCGCGACACTGGACGTGACCGCCGGGATGATCGGCGGCGCCCGGTTTAACGCTGATCGGATGCGGCAGGCCGCCGAGACCAGCTACGTGCTCGCCACGGACATCGCTGACTATCTCGTTGGCAAAGGCATGCCGTTCAGGGAGGCCCATATCGTTGTGTCCGACCTGTCAGACCGTCTGATCGCTGAGGGGCGGTTCTTCAAGGACATGACCCTTGAAGAATACGTGGCAGCGTCATCCCTCTTTGAGGCGGACGTGCTCGATATCGGGGTTGACTCGTCGATCGCGTCGCGCGACGTTCCGGGCGGCACAGCTCCAGCCCGGGTGAATGCCGCCCTGGCCGAGGCAAAAGGCCGTTTATCAGAGCGCGATTCCCAGGAGGCAGGCCAGTGACGGCGGAACCCCGAAAGCCGGAGGTGCGCATATCGGCGTCAATCCTGGCGGCGGACTTTTCGCAACTCGGACGGGACATCAAGTCCCTGAACGACGGGGGGTGCGACGAGATACATTTCGATGTCATGGACGGCCAATTTGTGCCGAACATCACGTTTGGCGCGCCGATTCTCGAATGGATTCGTCCGTTGACCAGCCTTCCCATCGACATCCACATGATGGTGCAGGAGCCGGGCAGGTTCGTGGACGACTTTGCGCGTCTCGGCGCTGACTACTTCACCGTCCACGCCGAGGCGTGCGCGCATCTGCACGCGACCGTGCAGACGATCAAGGCGGCCGGGATGAAGGCCGGTGTCGCGCTCAACCCCGGGACGCCGGCCTCGGTGCTCGATGAGATACTTCCGGATATCGACCGCGTGCTGGTCATGACCGTGAACCCCGGCCGGGGCGGCCAGCAGTTCATCACGGGTCAGCTTGCCAAGATCGCCGCCATAGCGGAGCGGCTGCCGTGGCGGGCGAACGGCGCCGATCTCGCCGTTGATGGAGGGGTTAAGACCGACACAGCGCCCGGCTGTGCCGAGGCCGGCGCAACGGTGCTCGTGTCCGGCACCGGCATCTTCAACCACCCGGACGGGGTTATTTCCGGGATCGCCGCGCTCAGAGAAGCGATAGCCTCGCCGGGGGCCTGATTCCCCCCGCTACCGGGACCCCGGGCGCGAAAACGCACGCCTCGTAGGACGTGCGTGATGCGGTCCGGTCGCCTGCCGTGTCAGGAGTTGCGTTAGCGTTTGGCCTTCAATTCCGTCCTGAGGCAGCGGGTGCAAACGTACTCGTGACTCTTTTTGGAACCCTCCGGCAACTTCTTGCGAGTCAGGTTCGGCTTGAACATTCGGTTCGTCGCCCGCATCGAGTGGCTGCGGTTGTGACCGAACTGCGGACCCTTTCCGCAGCGGTTGCACTTGGCCATGTCTGAGAAACCCCGGTGTTAAAAGGTGTTAAAAACTGTTGTCGACGCGCCGAATCTTGATAATCGATAATATCGGCCGCGCGCGTCCCGAGAAAATCAGGGACAATTCTAGGATTGGCTTGCGCCAGACCTACAAGTTACCATCGACGCGTAGTCCGCGACAACGTTTACGAACAAACCCCGGCCGGTTTCGGCGACTCTGACGACGCTCACTTAGCCGATGGCGAAGTTCGCAAGGGGCCCCATTGACCCGATCCGAAGCCGTTGACCTGATTCGTGACGACACCGGGGGGTGGATTGACGGCGTAGTCCTGTGTGCGTTAGTCGCCGCCGGAAGCCGTGCGGTCGAGGCAAATCGAGAGCAGATCAACGCCCTGAATGTGTTCCCGGTGCCTGACGGCGATACGGGCACCAACATGAGTCTTACGCTGCGGGCGATCGTGGAAGAATTGAAGGCGCAGCCCCCTATCCATGTCGGCGACACCGCCCGGAGGATGGCGCGGAGCGCTCTTCTGGCGGCACGCGGCAATAGCGGCCTGATCTCGGCGCAGCTCTTTCGTGGCATTGCGGACGTCTCTGACGGGCATGAGCGCATAACACCGGTCGAGTTCGCCGCCGGGATGCGCGCCGGCGCCGTTGCCGCGTACGACTCCGTGCCCAACCCGCGCGAGGGCACGATGCTCACCGTGATGCGCGTTACCGCGGACGCGGCCACAGACTGCGCGGAAACCGGCGCCGGCATCTCGGATGTACTGGAAGCTGCGGTGAAAGCGTCTGTAGAAGCCGTCGCCCTGACTCCGACCCAACTTGACGTGCTCCGTGACGCCGGGGTGGTCGATTCCGGCGGATACGGGCTTTCCGTCTTCCTGTCCGGCGCGCTTGAACTGGTGCAGGGGCGGGGTGACGGCGACACAGAGTTTCCACCGCCCTCGCCGATCGGTGTTGAAGGCGACGGCCGTTCCGCTGCGGGGGTGCGCGTCGATTTTGTCAATGCGGTGCAGGAGGAGATCTACGGGTACTGCACCGTGTTCTTGATCGAAGGCGAGAAGCTGGACGTGATCAAGATCCGTGACCGGGTGACGGAGTTTGGTGAGTCCGCAGTCGTTGCCGGGGATCCCACAGCGGTCAAGATCCACCTCCATCCCCTGGACCCGGGGCCGGTGATTTCATACGCCGCGGGACTGGGCACGTTATCCGGGATCACCATCCTCAATATGGACGAACAGACGTCCGAGTGGGCGGCCGGGCAACAGCAGCTTCCGACGCCCCGGTCCGATGCGGAGGTTCCCCGGTTGGAGATGGCGATCGTGGCCGTGTGCGCCGGGCCCGGGCTCGAGGCCATATTCGCACAGGCCGGCATGGGCTCCTGCTCGCCCGTAAGCGGTGGCGACACCATGAACCCGAGCGTCCGGGACCTGCTGGACGCCGTTGAGGCTGCGCCATCAGATAACGTGCTGCTTCTTCCGAATAACAAGAACATCGTCGCCGCGGCGCTGCAGGTCCCTGACCTTACCGGCAAAGTTGTCAGGGTTGTCGAGACCACGTCGGTACAGGCCGGGATTGCCGCGGCATTTGCCTTTTCGCCTTCGGCAAATCTCGGGGCCAACGTCGCCGCCATGAGCGCTGCGGCAGATGGCGTGCGTTCAGGCTCGGTGACGCGCGCCGTGCGTGACGCGGTGGTGGCAGGCCAGGAGATCGCCATCGGGGACGTTATGGCGCTGGTGGACGGTGAGCTTGTAGCGACCGCTGATGACCCGGTGACGGCGCTGGTCGAGATGGTCCGGTGCGCCGCCCGGGACGCCGAGCTGGTCACCATCTACACCGGCATCGATGTTCCGAATGATGACGTCAAAAGGGCGCTCGAAGCGGTTGAGGAAGTGGCCGGGGATGCTGAAGTGGAGATCGTCCACGGGGGACAACCACATCACGCCTTTCTTGTGGCCTTTGAGTAGCCGGACGGCCCTATTTTGTGTTCCGGCCCGGCGTTCTAACGGGGCGTTCTGGCCGGGCATTCGAGACTCCGGTGACGATAACCGGCTCGCCCGCCACCCCGCCGCGCGATAGTCTGTGCGGGTTCTACTGGCGGATCATGACATCTGGGCTATGCCGGGTGTGGAATAGAGGACTGCATGACTATCGCGATCGTCACCGACAGCACGGCCGATCTTCCGGGAGACCTCGTCGAGAAGCACGGGATTACCGTTGTTCCGTTGATCGTCCGTTTCGGGATGGAAGAGTTCAAGGACGGAGTCGAGATCGATAGCGACGAGTTTTACCGTCGCCTTGAAGCTGAATCCGACCTCCCGACCACGTCACAGCCCTCACCCGGCGATTTCGCCGGGGTGTACCAGAAGCTGGCCGCCGATCACGACGGCATAGTCTCCGTTCACCTCTCTGGAAAATTGAGCCAGACCATCAACTCCGCCAACCAGGGCGCGCGTGAAGTCACCGTGGACGGCCTGCGGATCGAAACGATCGACACCGGTCAGGCGACGATACCGCTGGGCCTGATCGTGATCGAAGCCGCGATCTCCGCTGCCTCCGGAGCCACGATCGACGAGGTGGTCGCGGCGACGAAGGACGCGATGGGTCGCGCCAGGTTCTACGGCATGGTTGACACGCTTGAATACCTTGTGAAGGGCGGGCGCATCGGCCGCGCGAAGGGGTTCATCGGCGGGTTGCTCAAGGTGACGCCGATCATCACGTTTGAGGACGGTGAGTCGTCTCCGGTGGCAAGCCCGCGTACCCGGCGTCGTGCAATTGAGCAGATCAAGGCGCTTGTGGAAGAGGCGGCGCCGTTCGACCATCTCGCCGTGTACTACTCGACCGAGCCGGAAGAACTTGAGAAGCTGTCGCGAGACCTTGCTCACCTCGCCCCGAAAGATGGCGTCATCACCTCGCGAATCGGCGCTGTCGTTGGAACCTATGCCGGCCCCGGTTCACTCGGAGTGGGATTTATTCGGAAGAAATCCGGTTGATCGTGGGGGCCTGTTCCCGGAACGTTGTCCGGCGGATGACTTCCGGGGACGCACCCCGCTTTCAGGGATAGTTTCAAGAGATCGATACCCCGTTGCAAAGTCGAGCCCGGCCACCGCGGCGCACCGCGCGTGAGTCCCTTGTCCGCATCCTTGACCTGGAGGCGGAGCGCGGCTTCAAAGATGCGGCGGTGGCCGGTGGGTTGGACCTGTTCCTGGATGCCAACAGGTCAGACCTCGCGCCTGTGGATATGCCGGAAACGTCCTACGCCTCGTTAACGGTGAAAAAGCGAGAGGCCTGGGTGCGCGCCGCACGCGCATCCGCGCTGGGAGAACCTGCGCCCGCGCCGCGACCGCCTGTGCCGGGGAAAAGCGCCCCGGCGGCATCCGTGACGAAAGCCAGGAAGCCCGCCACGCGAGCCCGTAAAAAGGCCGCGGCCAGGACCCCGCCTTCCGGGCCGGTCACGTTCGACTCTCCGATCGAAGACCTGCCGTTCATCACGAAATCCCAGCACGCGCGGTTTAAGCGCCTGGGCGTGTTGACCCTGCGTGATCTGCTCCACCACTTCCCGCACCGGCACCTCGACTATTCGAACCTCGGCAACGTTATCGACCTCGTTTACGGCGAGGACATGAGCGTGATCGTTGAGGTGGTGTCCGCATCTACCGCCGCCATAGGCCGGCGCGGCGCGACGCGCGTGTCGGCCCGTGACGAGACCGGATTCGTGGACATCACGTGGTTCGGCCAGCCCTACCTCGCGCAGCAGTTGCGTCCGGGGACGCGTGTCGTTATCAGCGGAAAAGTTGAGGCTTACCGGGACCGGGCGCAGTTCCAGAACCCGGAGTACGAGGTGTTGCGCGGGGACACCCTGACGCACGCCGGCAACCTGCTCCCCATCTACCCGTCCACCGAAGGGATGTACCAGCGAACCCTGCGAACCGCCGCCCGTAAGGCCCTGGACGCGGGCTTGCCATTACTCCAGGAGCACCTGGACCCGGACATCCGTGAGCGCATGGTCCTGCCGGGGCTGCGGGAAGCAGTCGAGTGGATGCACCACCCGGACACAATGGAGCAACGCGAGACGGCGCGAAGGCGACTGGCGTTTGATGAACTGTTTCTCAACCAGCTCGCGGTGCAGCGCCGAAAGCGCGAGTGGCGGGAACGGGCGGGGGGCGTGACCATCCGACCGGGCCCCGGCCTGCTTGAGCCGTTTCTCAGGTCGCTCGAGTTCGACCTCACCGCGGATCAGAGCGACGCCCTCAAGACCGTGCTTTCGGACATCGCGTCCGACGTGCCGATGGGGCGGCTCCTGCAGGGCGAGGTCGGCAGCGGGAAGACGATCATCGCCGTGTGCGCGTTGCTTGCCGCAGCGTCATGCGGTCTGCAGGGCGCGCTTCTCGCCCCGACGGAGGTGCTGGCCGAGCAGCACTTCCTCTCACTGCGTTCGATGTTGGACGCCGTTCCGCTCGGCGGCGAACAGGCATCGATGCTGCCCGATCCAACAGAAAACGACGACCCCGAAAGTCAAGACAGCGCGCGACGCAGCGGGGGTGACCCGGTGGTCGTGGCGCGGGTCCCTGGGCTGGACTCGCCCGTGCGGATTGGGCTGCTGATCGGCAGCCACACCCCGCGGGTGAAGCGAGATCTGCAAAAAATGATTTCGACCGGTGAAATAGACGTCATCGTCGGGACCCACGCCGTGATACAGGAAGCTGTCCAGTTCCGGAACCTCGGCCTCGCCGTGGTGGATGAGCAACACCGGTTCGGCGTCGAGCAGCGTGCCGCCCTGGCCGACCAGCGGCCACGCCCTCATCTCCTCGGTATGTCGGCGACGCCGATACCGCGCTCGCTCGCCCTGACCCTCTACGGCGACCTGGATTTGACGACCCTCCGCGAGCTGCCGGGCGGACGAAAACCGATAACGACTTTGTGGGCGCGGACCCCGGACCAGCGTTCGGACGCGCACCGGCTGGTGATCGATGAGGTCGCCGCCGGACGCCAGGCTTTTGTCGTCTGCCCCCTTATCAATGAGTCGGAAGAGATCCGTACCCGGTCGGCGGTCGAAGAGTTCGACTACCTGGCGGCCGGCCCCTTCTCGGCGCTCAGGTTGGGGCTCCTGCATGGCCGGCTGCCGCTCGCCGAGAAGCAACAGGTGATGGACCTTTTTCGAGCGCGAAAGATCGATGTCCTGGTCGCCACACCGGTGATCGAAGTCGGCATCGACATCCCGAATGCGACGGTGATGTTGATAGAGGGGGCGGAGCGATTCGGCCTGTCCCAGCTCCACCAACTGCGGGGGCGAATCGGGCGCGGCGCCCACGCCAGCCGGTGCATCCTCCTGTCCGACGATCCGAGCCCGGACGCGCGGGAACGGATGGGCATCATCGAGCGCGTTTCGGACGGGTTCGATCTGGCCGAGGAGGACCTGCGTCTGCGCGGGCCGGGCGACTACGTCGGCACGCGCCAGAGCGGGTTCGCCGACCTTCGCATCGCCACCCTGTTCGACGCCGATCTGCTGGCGTCAGCCCGGGCCGAGGCGACCGACCTTATCGCAGCCGACCCGGGTCTCACGGAGCCCGGTCACGAGGCGCTGGCAAAGGAGCTGGAGCGCACCCTGCGCGGCCGCACCGCCGAGTTTTCCTGAAGCGCCCGGACCGGGCGCCGGGGCCGATCATGGGCTCTTGGAAACGGTCTGAACGGTCCCCTCCCCCAGCAGGAGAGGGTTAGGGTGCGGTTTCATCGCAGAAACGCGCCCGGCTGCGGGGTCGGAGATAGTTATTCAGCGACCGCCTGTATCATGCGCTCCGCCATGCCATTGTCAGATGAAATCTCCGCCGCGACGCCCGGGATGATCGCGCTGCGCCGTGATATCCACGCCAATCCCGAGATCGAGTTTCGGGAGCGTCGAACGGCGGCGATCATCGCCGAACGATTGACGGCTGCGGGGCTGGCCGTGGAAGAGGGCGTCGGCCGCACGGGCGTCGTCGGCTCACTTCAGGGCGGCTTGGATGGGCCGACGCTCATGATCCGGGCCGATATCGACGCGCTGCCGATGGCGGAACAGACCGGTCTTCAATTTGCCTCGACTGTGGATGCGATGCACGCCTGCGGCCACGACTCCCACATCGCGATCGCACTCACGGCCGCCG
>JADFRU010000052.1:0-8141 GCA_022561115.1 Chloroflexota bacterium
TTAGAGTCGATGCCGGGCGACGCCGACCGGCGACAAAAGCCCGCAAGCCTTAGTCAACTAAACGTTGGAAATCGTCCACACGACGTACCGAGACGATGTACCGGGAGGCATAAAGATGGCAAGCCGATCACGGCTAACGGAAGAACAGGTTTCGGAGCGGCTCGCGGCCGTCCCGCACTGGTCAAGGACCGGCGAGAGCATCTCGCGGACCTTTGAGGCGCCCTCGTTTATGGACGGCATAGCCTTCGTCCATAGCGTCGCAGACATCGCAGAAGCCCGGGACCACCACCCGGACATCGACATCCGGTACAACCGCGTGACGCTAACGTTGTCGACCCATGACCAGGGTGGCCTGACGGCGTGGGATTTCGACCTGGCGGAAGCGATCGACGCTATCTGACCGGGCGCAGCCTCGCCCGCCTGCGCCGCCTGCAACGAAAAGCCCGCCGCCGGTTCAGCGTCTCGGCTTGTCCCAGTCCGGGTACTCGGATTCCAACTCGCGCAGCCTCATGTAGTCGCGGAGGGTGGCAAAAGCGGCGCGGGTAGCGGTCGCTTTACGGTGTGACGGCTCGGTCCTCATCGCCCCTGCGATATGCTCGGCCAGGAAATGCGCCTCAGCGCGCGACACCTGCTGAAACTCGTCGTGACGCAGGATCACGTCCATGCTGACGCCCCCGAGCAGCAGCCGCGCGACAGCTCGTCCGGCAGCGAGATCAGCGCGATCGAACACCAGTCCCTTCTCGTCGCGCTCTGGACGAATGATCTCCGAGTCGATCAACCTGGCCAGGGTGTCCCGGTCTAGATCGGTCTGCTCAAGGTACTCCCGCAGGCCAACCGGACCGCGCTGGGTCCGCAGTTGCGTGGTGGACAGGCCGAGTTCGGCAGCCGGGTTTGCGCTGTCCAGGAGGCGGGCGATAACGGCCAGCGGCAGACCGCGATCCTGGAAGTCCTTGATCCGGGCGATCCGTTCCACCATCTTCGGCGGATACAGCGCACGCGTTCGCGCCGTCTTGACCGGATGAGGCAGCAACCCTCGGTTCACGTAGAAATTGATCGTCGCCGGGCTCACCCCGGTTCGGCGTGATAACTCCCCGACCGGGACGCCCACTTCGCTGACCATGTTGTTAAGCGCTCACTTGCTAACCTGTCTGGCAACAGGCTAGCCACGCGCCGGTACAACGTCCAGCAGTTACCGGGCCCGGGTTTGCTGATCTCACGTCCATACAAACCCCCATACAAACCCAGGGGAGGGGTCAGCGATTACGGGGCAAAACAGCATGTGTCGCTGGAATCCAGTCCCCGTGGCGGGCCGTACAAATATTAGAAGCGAGCCGACCGGGTTGGTACCGTGCACCGACCTGGAGGCTCGCTTCTTTTATTTTGCGCGACCCCTGCGTGTGCGCGTGGGATGACGGAACGATTCGATACATCCCGGCCCGGCACTCTCATTCCCAGCGAAATAGCCGGATGGCGGCGATGAATACCGCCCCGGCCCATGCTCCCAGCCCTGCCAGCTCCGGCCAGATGTCCGTAATTCCTGCGCCGTCTGTCACCACCGCTCGTATCGCGTCCGCCAGGTAGGTGAGGGGGAGGAACTGCGTTACAGCGGTGACCGCTCCGGGCAGCGCGTCCAGCGGGAAGAACACGCCGGACAGGAACATCATCGGCATCGATATCAGGTTCGTGACCGGCGCAGCCACCTCTTCCGTTCGCGCCACGCCGGAGATCGCCAACCCCATCGTGACGAACAGGATTCCGCCGACAATCGCCAGCGCCAGCACAAGCGCCCAGGACGCCAGGTTCCCGTTGCCAACGGTCAGATCGAACAGGATCATCCCGGCGAAGAGCAGGATCAACGTTTGCAGCACAGACACCGTCAGCCGCGTTGAAACCTGGGCGAACAGGAACTGCGCCGGGTTCACCGGCGCCGCCCTCAGCCGTCGCAACACCCCCTGCTGCCGGAACTGGACCAGTGTGAACACCACGCCGAAAATGCCGAGCTGCATGATCGACATCGCCACGATCCCCGGCACCAGGAACGCCGTGTAACTGCGGTCGTCACCGCGCAGCGTCGTCTGCGCCAGTTCCACGCCCCCGGAACGGCTCACTTCAGGCGGTGGCCCGTATCGTTCGATCGCCACAGCGCTCAGGGCCTGGCCGACAAGGGTCACGCCCAGCGCGGCGCGCTGAGGTGAACGTTCGTCCGTCGTCGCCTGTACGACCGAGCGGACCCCCTCTTCGCCGAAACCCGCCGGGATGACGAAAAGGGCGTCGATCCGTCCTTCTTGAAGCCGTTCCGTTTCGTATTCCAGCGTGCCGATTTCCACGTCCAGCAGCTCATCACCGCGCCCCGTCAGGCGCTCGATCACCGCCGCCGACGCCTCGTTTCCGGCCAGGTCAACGATCCCGACCTCTGCGCCTTCGAACCGGTCAAAATCCAGCAACCCGAAGATCACCATGATCAACAACGGGATGAAAAGCGAGAAGAAGATCGCCTGCCGGTTCCTGAAGTAAATCTTCATCGAGGCGACGGTCAGGCTCAAAGCGATTCTCATCCCCAACCTCGCATACCCGGGGCCCGGCTGCGCGTCCGCCTATTCATCGCGCAGGGCCCGACCGGTGATATTGATGAACACATCTTCCAGCGTCGCCTCACGCGTCGGCCTCTCGTTACGGAACCCGGTCGCCAGGAGTTTGTCGACGAGCGCCGAAGGGGTATCCAGCGCCACTATCCGTCCGCTGTCTACAATCGCCACGCGGTCGCACAGCTCCTCCGCCTCCTCCATGTAGTGAGTCGTAAGCAGCACCGTCGTCCCGTCAGCCTGCAGCCCCTTGATAAGCTCCCACATATTGCGCCGGGCCTGCGGGTCAAGCCCTGTAGACGGCTCATCCAGGAACATGACGACCGGCTTGTTCACAAGGGCGGCGGCGATCGAAAACCGCTGTTTCTGGCCGCCGGATAGCGTCTTGAACTGGGACTTGCCGCGATCCCCAAGCCCCACCCGTTCCAGTAACTCCGGCGGAGAGACGCGATGCCCGTAAAGAGTTCCGAACAGCTTGAGCAGCTCTGACAACGTCAACCGGTCAAAAAAGGCGTTGGCCTGTAGCTGGACGCCGATGATTCGCTTCACGCGCATCGGCTCGCGCGCCACGTCTATGCCGTTGATGATCGCGACCCCGGAGTCCGGGTCCCGCATCCCCTCCAGCATCTCCACCGTGGTCGTCTTGCCCGCGCCGTTCGGTCCGAGCATCCCGAACACCTCGCCCGGGAAGACCTCAAACGACACCCCGTCCACCGCCTGGATGTCGCCGTACCGCTTGCGCAGATCCCGGGCGATGATCACCGGGTCGGCCATCAGGCCCCCCGCCCTGGCTGAGACAGGCTTGCCGCACGCTCCGGCGTTACGAACATCAACAGCGAGGGGAGTACGAGGAGCGAGGCCGCCAGCGCCAGGAAGATCATGATCGCCGTCAATATCCCGTACGCTGCGAAAAGCGGCATCGGCGCAAGTCCCATGATGCCAAACCCTACGATGCTGGATAGGGCCGAGGCGACCAGCGCCATCCCGGTCCCTCCGGTCGCACGCTCAAGGGCCGCCATCCGGTTCGGCGCCCGGCCCAGCTCCTCCCGGAACCGCATGGTCATATGTATCGAGTAGTCGATCCCGACCCCTATCGAAACTGCGCCTATCGTGGCCGTTACAAAGTTCAGTGCAAAACCGGTCACATACATGATGGCGTAAAGCCACACCACCACAAGGCCGATCGGCAGCACCGTTACCAGCGCGTAGCGAACAGAACGCATCGCCACCACCAGTAACAACAGGGCGGCGACCGCTGCGACAGGGATCGAAGTCTGTAACGAACGTGTCGTCGCCCGCAGTTGCTCCTGCCGGACGAACGGCGAGCCGGTTAACCCGTACTCCACTATCGCCGATGTTTCCCCCAGCCCAACGAGGTCCCGGTCCAGCGCCTTTCGCGCCTCGGCTATCGTGCTTTGCTCGCGTGTCCCCGGCACGAACACGGTGATCGTCGTGACGTAACCATCCGCGCCGCGTCGCAACGCCGTCTGGACCCGCTGCGGTGTGTAGATCACCGTCGTCGCGTCCAGCGGGACTCCCCCGGTGATCGCGTAATCCAGGGCTGCGGATGTCTGTTCACGTGTATCCGGAAAACCGTCACCGTCGTCGTCCCTCAGCTCCACTCCGGATGCTGCCAGCACCTGTGCGCGGGCGTATTCGGAAGAGGTAATGCTCCCGAGCACCGACAGGTACGAAGGTTCGGAAAGCTGTACCGTGCCGTCAGCGCCGCGGGCCAGGTACGGGTTTTGGCCCAGCCGCTCTACCAGGGAGGTGATCGCACGCGTGACCTCCGGCTTGGCCAGGTCACCTTCTATAAGCACAGCCGCCGGCTCGCCGCCGCGGACTCCCAGGTGCTCGTCAACCTTGTCCAGCCCGATCACGAAGTCAGAGCTGGAGTCAAAAAAGTCCTTTACGTCAAACGTCGCCTCCAGCCGCAACGCGCCCACCAACGCCACCGCCGTGACGAGCGCGAACAACGGCGCCACCACCAACCGGTGGCGCGCCAGCCATGTGACCGGCCCGACGACGCGGGACGCCACCGGCGGGTCCGTGGCCCCGGGGATTCCAGGGATTCCGGGAGTCCCGTGCAACGCGGCCGTTTCGTGACCCGGCCTGTTGAGCCTGTGGCCGGGCTGGCGATCCCTCCGGAGCCATAAAACGCCTGCCGGGAGGCCGATGGAGAACACCGCGACCAGGGCGAGTATCAGGATGCCGACGGCCGGCGCAATCGCCACCATCGTAATTACCGCGGCTCCTGCCCCGGCCGCCGCCCCGAACGCGCCTGCAATGCGCAACCCGCGCCAGCCGCGCCCCTGTCGCACCCCGACCCGGTCCATCGCCTCTATCCGGGCCAGCGCCGCCGGGATCACGATCCCCAGCACGATGAACGAGCCGCCGGTCGCGATCGTCGCCGCCAGCCCGAAATGGACCACCGACTCGATGCCGGAAGTGGTGTTCGAGAGGAAAGCGATGCTGTCGGTGGCCCATGCCAGCGTCAACGCCCCGAGCACGCCCGCCATCCCGGCGCCGAACGCCGCCCGCGGCGCAAGTCCCAACGACCGCTCCTCCTGGTAGCGCCGTATCGCGTGGACCGCGAAATCCACGCCGAGGGACACCATAGCGATCGGCACGATCAGGTCGATCACCAGCCCGCCCTCGATTCCGACCAGCGCCGATATGCCCTTAAGCCAGACCATCAGCGCGCCCAGCCCCACGCCGGTCAGCGCCACCGCCCAGTAAGACCGGAGTGACACCCCCACCACCGCCACCGCAGCGATCACCGTCAACATGATGAACAGGCCGGCCGCTTTGCCCTCGTCTTCGGACTCCAGATTCACGTCTATGGCGATGCCCCACAGCCGGTAGCTGCGCTGTTCACCGCGAAGCAACTCCTGGACGTTGCGCGCAAACCTCTCCTTGTCCAGCGTGGCTTCGTCGCCCGCCAGGCTGATCGACACAGCGCCGCCACCCAGCAGCGCGTTGTCCGCAATAACGTTGAATACAATTGCCGGGACGGTCCACCATTCCACGAGTTCTCCGCCAACCTGCCGGAGCTCGAACGTTGAATTAACCGATAACTGATCACGTAAAAGAGAGGCCTCTGGAGCGGCCAGGACCGTGGCCGCCGCCAGCTTCACCTGCTCGTCCGTCGCGTCTTCGATAGTTGTATTCAGCCCCGGATCAAGAGCCAGCGCCTCTGCCACTGCGTTCGCAAGGCTCGTCGTACCTATCACCTGCCGTCGTTGCTCGGAATCGAAGTACGAGTACATGTACGCCTGGTTCGGGAGGCCGTCCGGTGCGAGCTCCCCGCGGGAATCGGCCTCCAGGAGCGCCCGCTGGTTGGCGTACAACTCGCCTAGCGCAACCGCTGTCAGCAGATCGCCGTCCCGCGCCTCGACTATGTAACTGGTAAGGAAAACCGGCGTGGAGAACTCTGAGTCGATTCTGTCCCGCAGGTCGAAAATGCGCCCGCCCGGATCCTGTGACGCCTCCTCGGGGTCGCCGAACGCGATCATCGGGATGGCGAGCAACGCCGTTGCGATCACCGCGGCGATAATCAACCACCCGGAGTGATCGGAGATCCAGCGCCCTGCATTTCCTCGACCGCCGGCCCTGCCCGTTGTTACCGGGCCCGTCGTTATAACGTCGGCGTTTCCAGGCGATTGCGACAAGTTACGGCCTCCCCGGACCCGGATTGGACACCGGGGGACGGGGCATCCGGTCAATCCCGGAATCGTCCGCGCCGTCTTTCACCTTCGCTTCAATCTCTGCGATCGTTGCTTCCGCCCAATCGATAGAGACCGAGGCGTGCGCCAGTCCGCAGCGGATGGTTAACGCGGGGAAGAACCCGTCAGGCGACGACTCGCACTCTTTCAGCGATTTCTCAAGTCCCATACGCCCCACGCGCACCGAGTCGGCGTATTCCTTCAGCCTGTCGATCAGGATGGACGGCGCCATTCCAGCGCCGAGAAACGTGCGCAGCACGGTCGGACTCTTGGTCACCTCGGGTCCGAGATCACTCGACTCCAGCCACCCCCTCAGCGTCTGCCGTCCGGCGTCGGTGATCGAGTAGATGCGTTTGTCGGGCCGCTTTTCCTGTTCCACCTCGCGCTGCGCCACGTACCCGTGGACGCTGAGCCGCCTCAACTCTGAGTACACCTGGCTCTTGGCCGGCGCCCAGTAGAAGTGGCTGATGCTCTTGTCAGCGAACTGTTTCAGGTCGTAACCGGACATCTCGCCAAACCCGAGGAGTCCAAGAACGGCGTACGAGGTCCGGGGCAGGTCGTTACCGGGCATGGGAGGTCAACGACTCCAGTACTAAAAAGATTAGACCTGATAGTACCAGTCTATTTAGGACTATTCAATATCTTGAGACGAGCGCCGGTTCACGGCTTCCGGACGAACACCTTGATCTCGGCGTCGTCGAATCCGGCGGACCTCAGGAAGGCCTGGTCTCGCACGTCTTCCGCGCGCAGCACCGAGTAGATCTCGTCGATACCCTCAGCGCGGCACTCTTCGCACAACCGTTCCATGAGACGGCTTGCGATACCTGTTCGGCGGAAATCCGGGTGGATGGCGATCGCGACGATACGAGCCCCGGGCGGAAGGCCGTACCCGCGGGATTGGCGCTCGGCAAAGATGAAGCCAACAATCTGTCCATCAGCTTCCGCAACGTGCGCACCCCAGGGCGGCAATATCAGGCTGTCCAGATCGCTGACGGCGAGGAACCGTTCAACGTACTGGTCCCACGTTCGTGACCTGTCCGGCCCGAGGATCTGGCGATCCAGCGTGCGCACGGCTTCAGAATCGCCGGGCCGGAGCCGTCGAATTGTTGCGTCCTGGCTCATCGTCGGTACCCCTTCAGGAGCGTCCGCCGGGGAACCGCCTGCAGTTGGAACCGCCACCGGCGCTGTGCAAGGAAAGTTTGCTCCCCGGTCTGCGCGGTCCAGACGTTCCGCCCGGTAAACGTAACATCACCGGGGGTTATCCCGATGGCCGGGGCCGCCCCCGGTTACGGAACAACCGCTTTCGCCGTGTCAGCACGGGAGACGCGAAACGCCCGAAGTCCGAGTCCGAGTCCGGCAAGGGAAACGGGTTTTCCGGCGGGCGCAAAGAGATTCCGGCTGTCGCTCAGCTCAGGGCGGCTTCGTCCTCTTCACCGGTACGTATCCGCCACGCCTTCTCGACGTCGAGCACGAAAATCTTTCCGTCACCGATCTTTCCCGTGTGGGCCGCCTCTTTGATGGCCTTGATAGCGGCCTCGTAATACGGTTCGGACACAACGATGTCCAGCTTCAGCTTGTTCACGTAGTCCACGTGGTAATCAGCGCCGCGGTAGGTCGTCGTAATGCCACCCTGCCGCCCGAAACCGCGGGCCTCTGTGACGGTCATCGCCGTCACGTCCACCTCGGCGAGCGCTTGCCGCACCGGTGCGAGACGCTCCGGTTGGATGATGGCCATGATCAGTTTCATTTCAAACTCCTCAATTCATTCGCGAGGGCGAAAGCATCAGGTAGCCGCGCATGCGGACCGTGCCAATCCCCGGGCGCCCGACGCCTC
>JADFRU010000053.1:0-8123 GCA_022561115.1 Chloroflexota bacterium
CTTTCCAGCGAGGCAGAATGGCTTTGCGAAGTCGCGAGATTTGGCGGGGATCGGTGTCGGGATTCCATGCCGGGGCGCGTCAGAGCGCCGGTCCAAATCCGCAGTTCACGGATGTGCTCCGGACGTCAATCTTGGCAGGGGATCTCGCGAAGAGGCACTGCGGAATCATGATCGAACATCACTCCGACGGCGTCTCGTAGGAGCGTGTAGATCGGGATAGTGAGGAAGCTGGCCACCGGGCCCGGCTTTCGGTGCCACTATCCGGGTGCCGCACGTCCCGGAATGACCGGTTTTGACCGGAGCCGGAAGTTGACATTCGCCAATCGCGAATCTGGATCGCCGCCGACAATCCTGGGCGAGACCCGCGTGCCGAGGTCGAAGGGGACATCACCCGGCGATTGCTCCTGTCCGTGATCAGCGGAGTCCGCGATTTCCCCCGGTCGGGCACAGACGTATACCGATCGGTCCGGCTGTGAACTCCGCGTCGCTCGAGTCACCGCTGCGTGGCCGCCGCGAATACATTCATAACCATCGAAAAATTTAGGAGAGGAAGGCTGCGTTGAGGGGTGTACCTACGGAGCGGACGCGTGCTGCGTGCGCTCTTGGAAGGGGCCTACTGTGGCCAGTCTTCGCGGGCAGACCAGCGTTCTGTATGCCTGCACACTGATAAAGTGGAGGTCGATAGTTCGAGTCTATCCAGGCCCACCAGCAGTAGATGAATGGTGGCATCGATGATGCCGCCCGGGCGGGTGAGAACCTACCTGCACGACCCGGCCGATCCTTCCGGCCGGGTCGTTTCGCGTGCGACGCATGACGGCGGCGCTGGAAGAGGCGCAAGCCAATTCATAGGAGGCTGGATCAGGCTGGCTATGCGCTGAGGCCTGGTCAGGTGGGCTATGCGCCAAAAACTGGTGCAGGTACCCGGGCTGAATGCCGTGTAAGTTGGCGAGCGGACCGGTGTGCCTGACGAGGGCGTTCCCATTGCAGGCGTCTGTTATAACCGGAACCACGCGTAGGCCGCGCCGGACGGCCGTCATGCCGATGCGGTCGGACACCGTTCCCGGGGTTTTCTAAAAACCGAGGGCTCGAAGTGAAAGCACGGCGATACCTGCGAAGAGCGTGTACGCGATGAACGGTTTAAAGGACCAGGTTCGCAGCACGCGTAGCAGGCCTCCGATCGCAAGGTATCCGGTCAGGAACGAGATCACCACGCCGATCAGAATCATCGTCCAGTCCGCGTCGGTGTCCGCCCCGGAGCTGAAGCTCGTTGCCAGGACCAGCACACCGGATCCGGCTATGGCAGGGACCGCCAGGAAGAAAGAAAATCGGGCGGCTGATTCCCGAGTCATGTTGAGGAACATTCCGGCGGCGATAGTCACCCCCGCACGAGAGACACCCGGCAGCACCGCAACCGTCTGCGCGAGACCGATCAAGAAGCTGTCACGGGGGCCGGTCGATGACAACCCCCGAGCCCTGTTCCCGACGATCTCAGCAGCAGTAAGCACGGCGGCGGTGACGAGCAGCAGCGCTCCCACGACTTCGGGGGATCGCATCGGGCCTTCAACCGCGTTCCCGAGCGCCGGCCCGACCACGACCAGCGGAAGTGTGGCCAGCACCAGGAGAAAAAGTAGGCGAGTCGCCTTCATTGATCCGGCGCCCTCGGAGTTCCCGCCGAATACGACGTCACCGCCCCGAACGCACCCACGGGCCAGCGAAAACCATTCTGTTCGGAAGTAGACGAGCACCGAACCGAGTGTGCCGACGTGGACCGCAGCGTCAAACGTCAATCCCTGATCCGGCCAGTTGAACAGCCATGACCCGAGTACCAGGTGTCCCGAACTTGAGATCGGGAGAAACTCGGTTACGCCCTGGATGATCGCAAGGACGATGGCCTGGATCACACTCATTCGTGATTCCTGATCCGGGCGTTGCCGCGTCGTCTTCCGCGACCGACTCCGGCCGCGCCGCAGTTCACGTTAATTGCGGGCATCAACGCTTCGCATGAATTAACTGCCGTTGACGGTGAACGATTTATCAATTCGCGTCTGACACCCACGGCGACGATAACCGCCGGTTCACGTTTGGTGCTGGCACACAACATGTTTATGTTTTGGGCGAGACAGCAAAGGGATCGTTGGGGGGGATTATGTGAATAACGGTCCATCACGGAGGCAACCGGTGATTGCACCAGTACCGATCACATCATCCCGGACAGACCAGCCTATCCGGCGTTCATGCCCCGGCGCACGCAGCATTTCGCTGCGGAAAACACGCTTCCGGGCGTTAGAACGCTGACACCACTTTGTGAGCGCCAACGGGATGCCAATTCACACCCGGTGATTTCCACAGGCGTCAAATACCAAACGATGCCCATAACTACACGGATGCGTGTGATTTTCCAGCGCGAGGCCCGGTCTCAAAGTTACTATTCGCCCGCAGCCACGATTGTGACATTTGACGGCGGGTTCCAGATGATCGGCGAGGGGTCAGTGCGCCGTAGTCAAATGTCCGTCCTGAACGGCGCGGCTGAAGGTATTGCTAATGACATCCGGGACCAGTCGGAGATCGTCACGAAAAACTCGATCCTTGCACCTCTCGCGGGCAGTTCGTCGCGAAACGGGGAGGGTCACAGTGGCAGATAGTAGCCGGATCGCCACCGGCCGCGGAAACGGGCCGGCAACTCCGACCGTGAGTATTGGCGCCCGCCCCGGAATAACCGAGCTGCGCTGGCTGCAGGCCATGCTGGACAGTATTCCTGACGGCGTGATCTACCTGGACCGGCAACTGATCATACGTGCCGTGAACCGGTCTATTTGCGGACTGCTGGGGCGGCAACCGCGCTCGTTGGTGGGCAGGCCCCTTGGTGATGTGATCACTGCGACGAGGGACCCGGACGGACAGCCTTACGATCTGGCCCTGTATGCGGCCCGGTGCGTAGATGAGCAATCATCGAGAGACGTTGGTCCTGTCAGGATCAAAAAACGCTCCGGCGCTACGGACCCGCAGTCGATCACGATGGTGCCCTATGGCAAACCAAGAACCGGGGAAGCCGGTTGTGCGCTATTCATTCGTGACGTCACGCCCGAGGAGAGCGCTGAAAAACTTCGGGACACCATTCTTTCACTCGTCAGCCATGAGCTCCGAACCCCGCTACTTCACATAAAGGGGTCCGTCGGCAGCCTGCTGGCGCGTGACGTTGAATGGGACGAGGAGACCAGGCTTTACTTCCTGGGGACCATTGACCGGGCGACCGACAGGTTGAGTTCGCTCGTGGACGATCTGCTCTCGATCTCGGCCATGGAGGGCGGCCACGTCCCCCTCAACCTGGAGAACATCAAGCCACATGAGCTTGTCTCGGAGGGAATCGACGAGGCATCACCGTTCCTGGGTGAACACAATGTGGTTCTCAACGTTCCTGAAGATCTTCCACCGGTGAGGGTAGACATTTCGCGCTTCCTCACGGTCCTGATCAATCTGCTGGAGAACGCCGCCAAGTACTCGCAGGCAGGCGGTTCAATAGAGATCAGCGCGACCACCGCCGGGCCGGTTGTGCGGGTGTCTGTCCGGGACTGGGGTCCGGGGATTTCGGACGAGCATCGTCACGATATATTTGATCCGTTTTTCCGCGTTGGGCCACAGGATCTGGCGGACGGCGTCAGGCCCCCCGGAACCGGCCTGGGACTCGCGGTGGCCCGTGCAGTCGTAGAGGCGCACGGCGGCCGGATATGGGTCGAGAATGCCGAACCGACCGGCGCTAATTTCATATTTACGATGCCCGTAGTTGACTCAAAAACCGCCAGAAACGGCCCCGTCAGGCGTATTCAGGCATGAGCCGGATGCTGACATCGCCGTAATGGCGCGGGCAAAACCCCGCAGGGATTTCTTCATCAAACGTATGGCCGGAGGATGCCGCCATAGATAACTTTGCCATCAACAAAGTGCCACCAAATGAGGCGAGAAGATGAGCATGAGCGCTGGCGCCCTGTCTGTCCTCATTGTTGACGATGAGCCTGAGATTCGTAAGTTCCTCCGGATGAACCTGGAGGCGCGCGGGTTTGAGGTACTCCCGGCCAAAGACGGCAAGGAAGGCCTGAGGCTGTTTGGCGAGCACTCCGTCGATCTGGCGATCGTCGATATCTCGATGCCGGGGCCTGACGGTTTCGAGGTATGCAGACGCATCCGCGAGGTGTCCCAGATCCCGATAATCATCCTGTCCGCCAGTTCGCGAGAAGCAGACAAGGTCAGGGCCCTGGATCTGGGCGCTGATGACTATGTCACCAAGCCGTTCGGCATCCCCGAGCTGGTGGCAAGGGTGGGCGCTACTTTGCGACGCTCCGGCAGGGATGAGTCCCGGCTGGACGACTCATATGACCTGGACGGCGTCACTATCGACCTGGCCGCCCGCCGTATCGTTCGCGATGGAAATTCCACGAGCCTCACTTCTACAGAACACAGCCTGCTCTGCCTGCTACTTCGCAATCGAGGCAAAGTCCTGACCCATCGCCACATCCTGGAAACGGTCTGGGGGCCGTCCGCTGCGGAAGAGCGTGAATACCTTCGCGCCTACATGTACCGCCTCAGACGCAAGATCGAACGAGACCCCGGCGACCCCGTATTTATCCGAAACGTGCCCGGGGTGGGATACCGCTTCGGGATGAATGGCGAGGATCATGCCGTGAAGTAGGCGGTCCACTCGCTACTGCAATTGTCGTCATTCGCAAGCCGGGCGTTTCCGCAGGGCATTGCATGGAGCGGGATCGTAGATCGGTGAACATCCGATCCGTGGCGCTGCTACGTGCGCACCGGCGGTTTTTTGATTCTGTTCACGGAACCGACACGGGTTTTGGATGATTTTCACGTTAAGTTCATTGCCCATTTTTACAACGCATGCAATGTGTGCGCCGGGTGGTAGTCGTCAGGGTGGTGTCGAACTCAGCCGATGAGAGACAGAACTCCAGGGCTAATCGACAATTACGTACCCCAGGTCACAGCGGCGGCCAGTTGCAGGGCTGCCCGGGAAGTACAGGCTTCTCCGGCCATAGCGCGTAGCGATTCCGCGCCAGTGCTTTAGTTTGTTGAAGGCGCGTTCGATACCCCGGTCCAATCGCTTGACCAGTCAGGGGCGCGAGACGAATCTGGGACGCCGCCCAGGGATGTAGATCTTGGTTTCAAGTAACGAACTTCTGGCGACAGTTTTTACGGGCAAATCGACCGTTGACGCATTATGTCGCATAGTGACTTTTCACGCGGCATACAGATCGAACAGAGCCGATTGCCAGCATCAGTGGACAGGGACAATGGCGTACGCAGACCCGGTATTTGCAGACCGTTCACAGCACGACTGATTCGTTGTATTTTACCCGGGTTGACCAGTCTGGTTATCGGGTATCACAGTGATGACTATTTTCCCTTTGACGGTTCCTTCTCCATATTGTCGGAGGGCTTCGGGAACTTCACTCAGCGGGTAACGACTTTCGATTACCGGTTTCACTTTGCCGGATTCCAAAAGTCCGGCAATAAAAGCCAAATCCTTGTTCGGTTTATGCATCACCGGGCCCATCTTCTTACTGCCGAGCAATGAAATGAACGGTCCTGTGAAGGCTGTTTGCATAATTCGACCCATGCCACCTCCGATCACAGCGTAAATGCCGCGGGGCGCCAGGGCACGCCTGTACGCGAAAGTCGAACGATATGCTGCAACATCGATAATTCGGTCATAGCGCAGCCCGGTTCGGGTGAAATCTTCTTGCGTGTAGTCGATGACATGATCTGCACCCAGCAAGCGCAGCAGATCCAGTTTCTCCGTGCTGTCTACGCCAGTAACTTCGGCGCCGATTGATTTAGCCATCTGAATTACGAGCGTGCCCATGCCACCGCCCGCACCATTTATCAAAACCTTTTGGCCGGGCTGGATCTCTCCTTTGTAGCGCAGGCCCTGCAGACCGAGGACTCCCACATGAGGGGTTGCGGCTGCTTGCTCGAATGTCAGGCTGGCCGGTTTCAGCGTCAACGCATTTTCTTTGGTACACACGTACTCGGCGAAACCACCGAAACCATTCCCGGATATGTCGCCGAATACCTCATCACCAGCCTGAAACTGCGTTGCGTTTTTGCCAACTGCTTCAATGCGGCCCGCAATATCAAGCCCGAGGATCTTGATTTTTGTCGGTCTCCGCCACCCGGACATAATTCGGTTCACGAACGGTTCGCCGTTCAGCAGTTTCCAGTCCCAGTCGTTCACGGATGACGCATGAACTTTGACCAGAACTTCTTCGTCACCGGGGATCGGTTGTTCTACCTCTTCAAGTTGAAGAACCTCAGGTGGGCCGTATCTGTGATAGACGATCGCTTTCATTGGATTCTCTAGAGCGGCTGCAGGATTGGCGGAGGGTCGATGTCTCGCGAACGTTATACCAGAGTCGGCGATTGTTGTGATTGCCTGAGACGGTAGCCCACGACCTGCGGATTAAAAGCCCGATGCTCTGTCGGCTGAGCCACGGTCTCGCAGGCTAGCTTGCGCCCGGGTGGAAACCCGTCGATCTATCTGGGCCGTGATAGTGATTCTGATCGGCCGTAATTGCGACGCCAGCCTCATAGCGCAGGGGAAGGACAACTACGGCTCGTGCCCGGCCTGCCACGGAGCGGACGCGCGCTGAGTGCCGGGTCCGCGGAAGAATCTTGTCGAGAGCGATTTCATCGACGGCCTGACTGACAACGAACTGGTCGCGTTCATCAAGGCCGGACGTGGTCCGGCCGATGAAGGAAACACCACCGGTATAGCAATGTCGCCAAAGGGCGGAAACCCGTCGCTGTCGGACGACGACTTGACGGCGATCGTCGCCTGCATCAATTCACTGAAGTAGCCGCTCCGGAAGATAAGCTCACATCAGCACGGCGAAGCCCATCGTTTACCGGCGGGGCTTCGCCGTACTCATTCCCGAACCAGCAGTTCTGGAACCCGGGCCGCTCGCCGTAACGTCGCTGCCGGAAGGGAAGCGCCAGTTTCGTCCGCGATCGTCCGCGTCTCGAACCTCGTGGCGTGACCGGCGCATCCCCATCCGTCAAGGAGGCCCGGCGCTTCATCAGGGAGGACCCTGTCCGCGGGCAGGCGTCCGTCGGCCGTCGACGAATCGTTGCATTTCTCCCGGGTGAGGTGACGCCAACCGTAACCCGACGCCCCCCATGCGTATCCCGCACGCATGACAGCGGTGCGACGCCCAGATTGGCCGGGTAGTTCCACACAGCGCCGGGCACTGTGGTGCCCACACATCATCCCCGGTACAGGAACTTCGAAAATCCCGCGTCCCGTTACGCATGTCCGCCGTGGGAGGGGAGCCTCCCGGGCGATAGTCTCAAATTATCGGTGAAACAAAGAGGCCTTGCCGGAGATCCTGGACAGGACCGGCCGGACATAGCGGTCCCGCCAGGCCGCCGCCTCAGAGTGACCGTTCGCGGCGCCGATCCCCTCAATAAGACGGCCCCTGCCTTGTGCAGGGGCCGTCTTCGTTTGGCCGCCAGGTACGAACACTCAGCCTCCGGCCACCGTCCCGAGGAACGATTCCACCGCCGATTCGTACCGGTCCGGGTCCATGTTCCAGGCATGGACATGCTCCGCTCCGGGCACGCGTTCATACGTCACCAGGTCAGGGCGTGCTCCGGCCAGCTCGTCGCTCGTTTCCATGTACAGCCCCGTGGTACTTATATCGCGTGTAGAACCGCGGATAGTGCGCGTTTCCGTCTGCAACTCTACGGCGACGGCGAAGGATAGTCGTGGATGTCTTCTCTGGTGTTGTCGCATAATTTAGCTCAAGAACCTTTGCGCAATTCATCGCCCATGCGCCGAATCGTGGGCGCGATGAGGCGGGCTAGGGCGATCAGGTTATTGAGATCCATGCCGGTGGCCATGCGCCGCGGCAGCGGGTAGCGCGTCGGCGTGACCAAGGCCTGCACCTCAATGAGGATGGGACGCGAACCTTCGACCGTCACCGAAATAGCCCGACCCGGGACCGGGTCGCCGCCCAGTTCTTCAATGAAAAAAGACGAGGCATCGGACACTTCGCGCAGTCCCGCCTCCGCCATTTCAAACAGTCCGACCTCGGAGGTCGGCCCAAAGCGGTTCTTCT
>JADFRU010000401.1:0-2057 GCA_022561115.1 Chloroflexota bacterium
GATATCGGGCGATATATGGAGGCCGTAAAACGTCTCGTCGTCCCCGGTGTTGACGACCACGGTCAAGGCGTCGGGCGACAGGATACGGGCCAGGCCGACCGCAAGTTTCGCCCCGCCGACGCCCCCGGCCAGCGCCAGTACGCCGCCGGAGCGACCCGTCGCCCCGGCGTGCTCCGTTCTCGCTTCGCTCGTTGGTCCCGCCATAGCGTCCCTTCGCGACTTCGCCGGCGCCGATTGCACTTCTCCCGGTTTCCGGGCCAATCATTTTGCACATACCGGCCGACATCGTAAGCCGTTGTCCACAACCCGACGGTCCGGTGACAGGCCGCCTGGGACGCTCGATACTCCATCGGGGCCCGCCTTGGGCCAGTCCCGGGGCCGAGCCCGATATTCCCAGTAATCCCGGCCTTCACGGAGTTCTCGAAAGGCGAAGCATGAGCGACCGGCGGATTCTCAAAGACGTCACCGTCCTGGACTTCACGCGCGTGATCGCCGGGCCTTACTGCACACGGATGCTCGCCGACATGGGGGCCAACGTGGTGAAGGTGGACGCGATCCCGGAGAAGGGCCCAGACACGAACGCAGTAACGCGAACGTCCGGGAGCGCGGGCAACAACCTCGGAAAGCGGTCGGTGGCTCTCGACCTCAAACGCCCGGAAGGGATGGCCGTAGCGCGCGACCTCGCGGCGGCGGCGGACGTACTGGTGGAGAACTTCTCGCCCGGCGTCATGGACCGGCTCGGGCTCGGGTATGGAGATTTGAGCGCGATCAACCCTCGATTGGTGTTCGCCTCGATCTCAGGGTTCGGGCAATCGGGCTCGTACGCACATCGGCGGGCCTTCGGCGCGACTGCCCATGCCGAGGCCGGCTGGCTGTGGGTGCAACAGCAGGCGGCCGGGTCGGACGACCCGTTCGCGCCCGGCGTCACGGTGGCGGACATGGCCGCCGGGCTCTCTTGCTTCTCCGGAATCCTGGCCGCCCTGTACGACCGGGAAAGGACGGGACATGGGCAACAGGTCGACGTGGCGTTGATGGACGCCCAGCTTTCGATGCTCAGCGAGGTCGCGGCCGCGCCGTTGAACGGCGGTCGTGTCGACGACTGGAAACCGTTTCGCCATCCGGTCCATCCCGCACGGGATGGTTTCCTGACAATCAACATCGGCGCCGAGCGCAACTGGACGCGCATCGCAGAGGGGTTGGGCCATCCGGGGACGGAGATGCCGGAATCGCAGGATGAGGCGAACGCCATGGTGGGCAGCTGGGTCGCCGCCATGTCGTCGTCCGCCGTCGCCGCCGGGCTTGAGCGTTCAGGTGCGCCGTATGGCGTTCTGCGGTCGATGCCCGACGCCGTAAATCACCCGTACTTCGCCGAGCGCGGGATGATCGTGGAGATGCCCGACCCGTTGGACGGATCCGTGCGCGCGGTCAACACGCCTGTCGTCTTCTCCGACGCAGGTCGGGGCCCCACGTCCGGCCCCCCGCTGGCGGGCGAGCACACTCGGAACATCCTCGCGGAACTCGGGCGAACCGGCGCCCAGATAGACGCCCTTATCGCGTCCGGAGCGGCGGCGGAGCAATCGATCCCCGGGCATTGAACCTGCGTTTCCGACTGCCGGGCTCCCGGGGTTTCGCCGACGGGGGTATGCTTCCGGCCGTTGCCCAACGGCGAACACCTGACCCGATACACACCTTTGATGAACCCGGGGGGAGCCTGACAGATGGAGTTTGGATTCGGAGTTGCGACCCGCGGCCCCGCGGCCGCTCCCGAGTTCCTGGAGCGCCAGGTCAAGCATGGCGAGCGACTTGGATTTGACATCGTGACCGTTTCCGATCACGTCGTGATCCCGAAGGCGGTGCGGTCGATCTACCCGTACAGCGAGGACGGCGCGTTCTCCGGGGTCGATGCCGGAGAGTGTCTTGAGCAGTTGACCGTGGCGATGTTCCTCGCCGCACACACCTCGACGATCCGTGTGCTGACCTCGGTGATGGTGCTGCCCCACCGGCCGCCCGTCCTGGCGGCGAAGACGCTGGCGTCCCTGGACGTTCTCTCCGGCGGA
>JADFRU010000402.1:0-2046 GCA_022561115.1 Chloroflexota bacterium
GAGGCGCACGACCAGCCGTACACGGAGGAGGTAGATCGCGCCCGGCTCACTGTACGCGACGCGTGCGACAAGGCCGGTATCAGGTTCCTGTGCAGCTGGCACGATCCCGACAAGACGGAGGAGCAGAACCTGCGATTCCTTCTCGACTGGGGAGTGAAGATAATCTCCGGCGGCAGCGCGGAGGTGAAGGAGCTGGGTCTAAAGATCAGGCCGCGTGACTGAAGACCAACGGGCGGTTCAGCCGGGATGCCAGGGGCGCTCGCGGTCACGCCCGCGATCAATGCCGCACCGGAACCCCGGCCGCCCGTGAACGCCTGGAGATCCAATACCGCACTGGGAACCCGGCCTGCGGTGAACGCCCGGCCTGCAGTGAACGAAGAAAATGTCACGGAGGCTGATATGCGCCCCGGGCGCGAATCGCCCGCCGTGGGAGGCGGGCGATCAGATCAATATCGGTTGGAAGAAGAGCTATGCGCGAGCGCGTGCCGAGAGCGCCCAGTCCACTCGCATTTCAACCTCTCCCTCAGCCCAGGGCTTATTGATGTAGTCACGGGCGCCCAGGTTGCGCGCCATCGCCAAATCTTCAGGCCGTCCCTTGGCGGTCACCATGATGACCGGGACATCGCTCGTGGCGGAGTCCGCCTTCAGTCGCTTCAGCGCCTCGAATCCGTCCACCCGTGGCATCGCCACGTCAAGAAGGATGAGTTCCGGGCTGCCGGAGAGCACCATTGCCATGACCTCCGAGCCGTCTTCGGCTTCAAGAATGTCGTGACCGACATCTTCCAGAAGTGTCATCAAGGCGAGGCGAACGTCCTCGCTATCGTCGACTACCAGGATGCGTGCCATTGATTCCTTCCCAGATCCCGTTTGGGTTGCTGACGGCGGGATACCCGAACCGCGTCGACGTGCCCGTTCCACGCCTCAACGTGATTCATCGTCACCGATCCGTTAATGCCACCGCATCGGGGATTGCACCCAATCTGCGGTTGAGGTGTCCCGATCCGAGACCGGGACGGCTACGGATGCGAATTTCAAACCGCATCCCGGGTGTCCTTTTTCCGGTTTAGCGCCCAGTCCACCCGCATCTCCACTTCGTTGTCGGCCCACGGCTTGTTGATGTAGTCAATGGTGCCGAGACGCCGCGCGTCGTCGAGGTGATCGGGCCGTCCCAGCCCTGTGACCACTATCACGGGGATGGTTGCGGTCTGCGGGTCCCCGTTCAACAGTTTCATGACCGCGAAACCGTTCATTTCAGGCATGGCCATGTCCAGGAGGATCAGGTCTATCCGGGCGGAGACGGTCATGGCCATAACTTCCGCCCCGTTTTCCGCTTCAAACACGTCATGACCCTCGTTTTCAAGGATCTCCGTGAGCGCGTCCCGGATATCTTCTTCGTCGTCTACGACGAGGATTCGTGCCATCTCATCTCCCGCTGACGATCCGGTCCCTGTGGCCGGTTCTAAGGTCGTTGACAACCCGTTACGGCGTTGGCCTGCGGACACCTGTCCGGTAAGTTTCAGCCGGGTTCGGCATCGACCGTGGGGTCCTCACCGATATTCGTTTCGGCCACTCGCTCGCGCATCGGCGTGCGCACGTACATGGGCGGCAGTGGAACAATGCCCTCACGCCCCGAGCTATCACGGGGTGCAGATGGCGTGGCCGCTGTATGTCACAGCGGCGGCGGTTCTCCGGTCCCGGCGGCGCCGGCCTGTGCGCAACTCACCCGGAACCCGGGAGAAAGCCATAATGTGATCCGCATCGCGAACGGCCGCCTTCGGTCGTCGCCGGAAGGGAACGGGACTAATGGTTGATATCAAGATCGTGGGCGGCCAGGTGGTCGATGGCACAGGTAGCCCCGGGTTTTACGCAACGGTGCTCGTCGAGGGCGACACGATCTCTATCCACCGCGGCGATCATGACCACATTGACGCGCTGCGGACGATAGACGCCACGGACCACGTGGTATCCCCCGGGTTTATCGACGTCCATTCACACGCGGGACTCACCATCCTGGGTGAACCCCACCACGATCCCAAGATCAGGCAA
>JADFRU010000403.1:0-2044 GCA_022561115.1 Chloroflexota bacterium
CCCCCACCACCGCCCTGAGTACGGCGGCCGCGTTGTGCTCGAACGCTATCACCGCCTGCTCACGGTCTTCCGTAAACGTGGACCGCAACACCTCCGCGTGCAGCCGGGTGTAGTCGGAACCCTGTAGCTCATCCTCCGCCTTTGCCGGGGCGCGCATCACGCCGATGTGGAGACGGCCCGGCTCGATCCCTGCAAACCCGAACGCCACCCGGTCCGGCGGCAGCGCGTTCAGCGCACGTTCCAGCTCGGCAGCGGATGACGGGTCTACCTCTCCTTTGTCCTCGAGATCGAACTCTCGACGAACGTAACTTCTGAACCGGGCCAGCTCATCATCGGAAGCGTCCTGCAACATGCGGTGGTATCCGAGCAACAACAGGCCGGGGTCTTCAACCGAGATCAGCGTCATCAGGCGGAAATTAACGGCGTCATCTTCTCCGACCTGCCGGGACGCACGCACCTCGTCGCGATAGGTCAGCGCCGTCTCGTAGCGGTGATGGCCGTCCGCCATGTATAGCTGCGTATCGGCCAGCGCCGCCGTCACGCGCTTGATCGCGGCGCTGTCTGATATCCGCCAGAGGCGCATTGAAGGAAGTCCGGCCGGGGCCGCATCGGCTACTGACTCGCCGGACATCGCCTGATCCATCACGCTCGCAACAACGCCGCCCTGGTCGCGATAAAGCACCATCAACGGGCTGTAGTTCGCCTTCGCCGCCCGCATCAGCTCAAGCCGGTCTACCTTCGGTCCCGGGCGCGTGTACTCATGCGGCAACACCACCCCGTTGTCGAACTCTTCCAGCCTGACGGCCGATATCAGGCCATGCCGCACGTAATCGCTTCCAGCGAAAGAGAACTTCTCCTCGATCACGTACATCGAGGCCGTATCGTCCCGTTCCAGCACACCTGAGGCGAGCCACTCGGCCTGCAACGTCGCTGCCCGGGCGTACCAGTCGTTGCCCGGCGTGTCGCCCGGTTCATCCCGGCCCCACTCCAGCCGGATCACGTTGTAAGGCGAACCGGCGTAAAGCCGTTCCCGCTCCGCCTCTGAAATCACATCAAACGGCGGACACAGGAGCGTCGAAAGATCGCCCGCTGACCGGGTGTTGTAACGGGCTCCCCTGAAGGGTCTTACATCTGCCAACGCTCCATGCCTCCTTTCATTTCCAAACCGTCCTTCCGGCGCGGCCGGAAGAGGCTTTCTGTGGTCCCGCTGAATTGCGAGGGGGTCCAGTGCAGTTGTTTCACGGCCGCAACGCTAGATGCCGATTGGCCTTCCCCGGGTACGGAAGTGGCCGCTTCTCCGGGGTTACAGGCCAGGTCTCTCAGGTCTCAAGTTGATGATGCGCCCTCCCGCCGGTTTCGATCTATTCGATAAGGCCGAGAGCGCCAGGGCCTGAAACCGGAGAAATCCGGTATCCGAGTATAGGCGTGCTCGTGAGCAAAACACTCCCTGACACGAGCCGGTAGGAGATACCGGCCGGGATCCATATGCTCCGGACGCACTGGAATGCGCTGCCTCAAATCCGCTGGAGAAACGCAACCGGGGCCATCGCCGGGCGCGTCGCATAAATGGGAACTAACTCGATGTTCCCCGGGGACGCTGAATCCGCGATCGGACCGGAGCCTAAAATGATCGCCATGACCTCCAAATCCGCCGCGGAGCGGGCCGCCGAGCTACGCGACGCACTGAACCGGGCCAACCGGCTGTACTACGTTGAACAAACGCCGGAGATGTCCGACGCCGAATGGGACGCCCGGTTCCGGGAACTCCAGGCGCTTGAAACCGATCACCCGGAACTGCTGACGCCGGACTCGCCGACACAGCGTGTCGGCGCGCCGCCATCGGACGGGTTCGCAGAGATCGTCCATCCGTCGCCGATGCTGTCGCTCAGCAACGTGTTTGACCGGGAAGAACTTGAAGCGTGGCACCGGCGCGTGCGGGAGTATGTCGAGGTCGACAAGTTCGACATGACGTGCGAATTGAAGATCGACGGGCTGGCCGTGGCGTTGCGTGACGAGGATGGCGTTCTGGTGCTGGGCGCGCCGC
>JADFRU010000054.1:0-8002 GCA_022561115.1 Chloroflexota bacterium
ACCATTCGGCCCGCGCTCTGGGCGGTAATGTCGCCCGGTCCCGCTGAAGAACCAGCGTGGCGAGATCTCCGGTCGCGCTCGCCAGCCTCGCCCGCTCAAGGTGACCCCGCGCGCCGGTGTCTGCGTATCGATCCGCGTGCGGTCCGGACCCGGTTGTTGCATTCTGGCCGGCGCGCCCGGCATTGCCGCATGTGCCTGGCACCGGGCGAACGTCCCTTTCCTTGTTATCGCCAAGAACGCACCGGGTTATCGCAAAGATCGTACTGGCGTGGGCCGCGTCCGATTCGCCATGGCCCGCGCGTTCAAACACACAGGGGAGAACACGGGCGGCGTCTTAGGCTGCGCCGTTATAGAGGCTGAGGACGACACGGGTGTCTGGCAACGCATCCCCGGTGAAGATGTAGGGAGCGGCGACGGAGCAGGTTGTGATACGCCACGGGGATTACTTAGCGATTTATGCAGCGCATCGTTCGTACTGTTAAGACTCAACGGTCAGCGGCGGTGGCCCGGCCGCCTCGACCTACGGCCGCCGACCGCGCACGCGGCAACCCCGGCCAGAAGATTTCGGCGACCTCACTCATCCTCGCCGGCCCTGAACGGTGGCGCATCGCCGTCGAGCAGATACTTGCCGAGGGCCAAAAACTGGCGGTGGTGGCCAACATTGTGTGCGACCCCAGGGAAGTCGATATCTACAACGTCCCCCAGGGCGATGTAGTGCTGATCGCCGTTGACGGTGAACACACCAACTACGCAATCGAGTTCGCCATGCAGTTGCAGGCGAAAGACCGCGGCACCGGTATCGCCCTGGTGCTGCCAAACATGAGCACCAGCAACCTGCGTACCTTCTACACCTACGCGGGAAGCTGGTCGCTGATCTCCGCTGCGACCTGCGGGGACCGGGAACGGCTTACCACCATCCTTGAGTCAACGGGCCGGGGAATATCCTGGGTTGACCCGATCATCACCCGTTTGCTCAAGACTTTCGAAAACGGGACGGCAGATTTCGACCAGGATTACGACGACAGCGGTATCACCGATTTCGTTCAAAACACGAAAGTAGCAAGTCAACCCGAAACTGCATCGTCCGACGAAACCGATGACGATATGGATCTACGGGTCCTCGAAATTGCCCCGGATTTGCCGGTCGCCGATAACGCCACGGAATCATCGGATGATGAATCCGAATCAGCTCCCAAGCGGCCCGCCATTGGACGCGTCCTCGTGACAGACGATAGCGATGACGTTCGTCTTGCGCTCCAGATTTTACTTGAGGATGCCGGGTACGAGGTGATAGAGGCAACGGACGGAGCAGAGGCCGTCAAGTTAGCGCAATCAGATGCGCCTGACTTGATTCTGCTCGATGTGATGATGCCAGTCATGGACGGGTTTACCGCACTCAAACATCTCAAATCTGATCCTGCAACAAAAAGCATTCCAGTCATCATGGTGACCGCCAGGGGCGGCCGGAACGACCAGGACAACGCTCGTGATCTCGGGGCGTTTGACTTCATTCACAAACCCTGGTCAGACGGTGAGGTGGAGATGACCGTGAAATGGGCGCTCTCCAGGAAGTAGGGAGCGAAACGCCGAAGCTCCGCAGGCCATCACCGCGCTGACAGAGACAACCCCGGCCGAAACCCGTAGGCCAGACAAGAGCCAGTTGGACCACGCCGGTATGCGAGCAACGCAGCTACCGGACAATCTGGCAGCGCGCGTACATCAGCCGATGGCTTCTTCTCCATTTCCCGGCCTCAAAAATCAATCCGGCGTCGCGGACGGCCCTGGACTTGATTTTGACCAGGTTGTCCATGCCCGTCTCGCCAACAACTCCTCGCCCGTATCCTGCCTACGCCAGCCCCTCGGCGATCAGGCGCCCGCTAACCTCTCTCAGCTCTTTCGGACCGTCTACGGTCAACCACAGGGCTTCTGATCGCAGGGCTGCGAGTTTTTGCCGCTTCACCAGTTCAGGGAATGTCGATGTCTCGTGGTCGCCTGTGACCGGCAGGAGCGGCTCGATCGCGCGGTCGAACAGGTATATCCCGGCGTTTATCCAGATCGGGAGCATCCCCTTCTCGACGAAGCCTTTGACCAGGTCGTCATCCCCGACCTCCACGACGCCGAACTGGCTCGGGTACCCGGTCAGCATCAGCGTCGCGAGCGCGCCGGACGAGCGGTGCAGGTCCAGAAGCAGCGCAAGGTCCAGGTCGGTGATGTTGTCGCCGTTGGCCACGAGTACGGGATTCTCGCCGGGTGGGATCAGCGACATGCCTTTGCGTATGGCGCCGCCCCGGCCTAGCGGTGAGTCCTCGTGCGAGTAGTGCGCCCGGATGCCGAACGCCGATCCATCTCCGAAGTGTTCCTCGACCTTCTCGCCAAGGTACCCGGTCAGGAACACGACATCGGTAACGCCCTGGGACTGCATCCAGCGCACCTGGTACTCAACGATCGGCCGGCCGTTAAGCGGCACCATCGACTTCGGCACCGTGTCCGTAATCGGCTTGAGGCGCTCGCCGCGCCCCCCTACCAGCGTGAGTGCGTACAGGACGGTCTCCTTTATTCCGTTATTCCGTTCCGCCCGGATTGTGCGGAGCGCGGGACAAGCGGTTGCCGGGGCGATAGCGTTTTTGCCGGTACACGGCTCTCCCTCACCCTAACCCGTTCGACCA
Organism: Chloroflexota bacterium; assembly: GCA_022561115.1. Classification (GTDB taxonomy): domain Bacteria; phylum Chloroflexota; class Dehalococcoidia; order Lucifugimonadales; family Lucifugimonadaceae. Next base: position 2,667 of record JADFRU010000054.1, read on the forward strand.
CGCCCGGGACAGGCTCCTTTCCAACCGCGGCAGGGGATTCTTGCGACCCTCACGATCGGCCGGAAGGTCCTCCCCGGGAAACCCACACGTCCCCGGTTGTATGCTCGGCCGGTGCAAAGGCTAGAATCTGCGAGCTACAAACTGGCGCTCTGATATTCAACACATCGTGGACCGCTACATTCGCCCTCACCTACCGATGGAGATTTCACATGAACGGAACCCAGTTCATCGCCCGCATCCTCAAGATGGAGGGCGTGGAGCAGATTACGTGCTTCCCGAGCAACGCCCTTATCGAAGAAGCCTCTAAAGAAGGCATCCGGCCGATCATGTTCCGGCACGAACGGGGCGCAGTGATGGCGGCCGATGGCTTCGGCCGGTCTGGCGGCGGCGAGGGATTCGGCGTCGTCATGATGCAGCACGCCGCCGGGGCGGAAAACTCCATAGGCGGTCTCTCCCAGGCGTTCGGCGACAACATTCCGATTCTGGTACTGCCCGGCGGTTACCCGATTGAACGCAGGAACGTCCGGCCGAACTTTGCTGCCGTTAACAACTACGGCGCCGTAGTGAAGACCGTAGAGGCGATAGACACGCCGACACAGATCGGTGACGTGATGCGCCGCGCGTTCCAGGCGCTCCGCAACGGACGCCGGGGCCCGGTCGTCGTCGAGATGACGCTGGACGTGTGCGCACAGGAGGTGCCGGAGGAGGCAATGAACTACTCCTCCCCCGGCGCCGCCATGACCATCCCGTCCACCGGCAACATCAAGGACGCCGTCAAGGTGCTGCTCGCCGCCAAAAAGCCCATGATCTGGGCCGGCTCTGGCGTGCTGTTCTCGGGCGCATCGGCGGCGCTCACGGAACTGGCTGAACTGACCGATATTCCGGTCTTCACCACCATGGAAGGCAAGTCCGGTTTTGACGAGCGGCACCCGCTCTCACTCGGCGCCGGCAGCGGAGCGACCACCGGCCAGGCGCACAAGTGGATCGTGGAGTCTGACGTAATCCTGGGGCTCGGCACCAGTTTCACGATCAACGGTTACTGCCAGACCGTACCCGCCGGAAAGACGGTGATACACAACACGACCACCGAAGACGATGTGAACAAGGACACCGCATCTGACATCGCCCTGATCGGCGATGCCCGGCTCACCATCGAGGCGATGATCGACGAGATCAAGGGCCAGATCGGTGATGGCGGCCGCAACAACGGGGTGGCGGCGGAGATCGCAACGGTGAAGGCGGAGTGGATGAAAGAGTGGCAGCCGATGCTGGAGGTGGACGACGAGCCGCTCAGCCCGTACCGCGTAATCTGGGAGATCGAAAAGAACACCGACCCGGAAAATAGCATCATCACCCACGACGCCGGCGGTCCCCGGGACGCCATGGTGCCGTTCCTGACTGCGACCACCCCGCACAGCTACATCGGATGGGGAAAGACAACCCACCTCGGGTTCGGAATCCCGCTGATGATCGGCGCAAAAATAGCCCACCCGGACAAGTTCTGCCTGAACTACATGGGCGACGGCGCTTTCGGTATGTCAGGTCTCGATATCGCTACCGCCGTGAAAGCAGACCTGCCGATCACCACAGTTCTGCTGAACAACGGCGGAATGGCGACCTACCCGGGCGCGATGCCGACGGCTCGTGAGAAGTACGACGTGTCGTACATGGCGGGCGACTACGCCAAGATCGCAGAGGGCATGGGAGCAACGGGGATCAAGGTGTCCAAGGTCGCAGAGATGGGCCCGGCTATCCAGAAGGCGCGCCAGTTGAACGCCGAAGGCAAGACGGTCCTTATCGACGTGCACTCCAACTACGAGGCAAAGAAGTCCCGGTTCTAGACCGGGGCACGGCCCAATGCCCCTTGAATGGCGGCTCACCGGCCCAATACCCCGAGACGAAGTGAGCAACCGTTAAATGGAGAACGCCCGGCCAGAACGGCCGGGCGTTCTCGCGCCTGGAACCTGGTACGAAATGTCATGGGGTGAGGGCTGCACACCCCGCGCCATCGTGAACACAGCGTCTTGAAGGCCCGGCCAACCCATAATCCCATCCCGGGCCCGTCCCACCCGTTCAGGGCGCGCTGATGGTTATTTCGTGCATGGCGTGGTGGCGATTGTGGGTGTACGGCCGCACCTCCTCGGCCCATCGACCCTTCTCAGATGCGGCCGCCCACGCATCGCTGCTTGTGATGTCCGGGTTCTCAACTTCGTAGTACGCGATGTAGCCGGGCTCTCCGTCGCCGACCTCTTTCAATTCCCCGCCAATCGCCAGCGAGGCGGGCCGCTTTTTGGAGCGTGACACGGAGATCACTCCGGGCACTTTTAGCAACTCCGGGATGTGCTCCGTGTCATAGACCTCATTGAATATCGCCTCTTTATCGGGGTCGACATCCATGCTGACGACGAATACATAGCGGGTTTTGAATGGCATTCACTCGCTCTTTCTGGGCTGGTCGTTATCGGAATCACACGGGCCGCCATCTGGGGCTGTCTGGCTCGGCCCCTGCCGCATCGCGGGCAGGGCCCCACTGTATATCGCGGCCGCTGATATGACAGTCCAGAAACCACCGGGGCGCCGCCGGGAGCGCGAGACTTGATGGATATGGCAGACAGACTTCAGAAAATACTTTCATCGGCCGGCATCGCATCACGGCGCAAGGCGGAAGACCTGATCACGCAGGGGCGTGTGATGGTGAATGGCAAACGAGCGACGGTGGGCGACCGGGCGGACGCAGGCGTTGACATCGTGACGGTCGATGGCAGGCCCATCGCAGCGCAGCGCAAGCGATACCTGGTCCTCAACAAGCCGTCCGGTCACGTCACCACGATGTCCGATCCGCAGGGAAGGCCCAAGGTTTCAGACCTTGTCGACGTTCCAGAACGGATCGTCCCTGTCGGTCGGTTGGACTACGACACGGAAGGGTTGCTTCTCCTCTCCAACGACGGCGAATTCACGCAGCGAATTACGCATCCGAGCTACGAGATTGACAAGGTTTACGTCGCCCGGGTCGCGACCCCGATAGGCCTCAAGGCGCTGGGGCTGTTACGGACGGGTGTTGAGCTGGAGGACGGGTTGTCCGCTCCGGCCACGGTCCGGATTCTGTACCGGGATCAGAGGACGGTCGAGATAACGATCCACGAGGGCCGAAACCGGATGATTCGGCGGATGCTCGCCGCTGTCGGATCTCCGGTCACAGGATTGATCCGCACCCGCATCGGCAAGTTGACCCTCGGTGACCTGCCGACCGGGCGATGGCGGGAATTGACGCCGGCTGAAATCACCGGTCTGACAGACCGAAGGGCCGTGGCCCGGTCAGCGCGTGGTGGCGAGCGACGCTCAAAAGTACGGGGCGCTGACTCACGGTAGACGACCGGCCTGCGTTGATAACGGCGGCCCGGCGCGCACCGCAATGTACGTGGAACCGGCGGCATCCTGAGTTCACCTGCCAGAACGGTTCTGTGAAGTGAGGCTCCACCCTGCCCGGGTACCTTGCAGGCGCTAGTCAACCACCCGAAGGGCCCGCCGACCGGTCAGTTCAATCCGGGAATGCACCGCCGCTTGAACCTCCCGGGAGGTCTGCGGCCTTCGCACGGCGGCCGGTATCCGTAGCGAGAACATGGTCCCGCGGGTAAACCTGCTGGTTACCGATATCTCGCCCCCGTGCAGATCGATGATCGACTTGACGATGGCCAGTCCAAGTCCTGTCCCGGGCACCGTTCGAGTCTCCTCGCGATCGACCCGGAAGAACTTGTCGAATATCCGGTTCCGGTCCGTTTCCGCGATCCCGATCCCTTCATCCCTGACGGTTATCCGCAATTCACTCGTTCCGGCCGTGACCTCAAGCTGAATCGCCGTTCCTTCCGGGGAGTACTTTGAGGCGTTGCTCAAAAGGTTCATCAAAACCTGGTCTAACCGGCCGCGGTCCGCCCGGATCCAGCACCCGTCGATGTCACCGAAGACCTGGAGCTTCTGTCTCTTCATCCGGATAATCGGATCGATCTTCTGTCCGGCCTCGGACACGAGAACGCTCACATCGAACTCGGTCTCGTCGAGAGATGATTCCCTCGACTCAAGGCGGGATACATCCAGCATTTCGTCGATCATCTCGAGTAGCTGAGACCCGGAACGCTTGATAACCCCGAGATACTCCTGGTTCTTCGACGCCGGCAGGTTCGCATCTGGCAGCATCAGGATGTCTGTGAAGGCCAGCACGCTTGTGAGCGGGGTACGCAGCTCGTGCGAAACGTGTCCGATCAGATTTTCCCGTTCATCGTTCAACCGCTGGAGTTCACGATTTTCGATATCCAGCCGGGTTGAGACGATCTGGTGGTCGCTTAATTCACGCTGCTTGCAGAGTTCACGTTCCCGGGACCGCCACATCGCACGATCTGCGATAACGATGAACCCGAGGAGGAGCAGGAACCCCCCGCCAATGCTGACCAGGGTGACCCTGAACATCGCTGACCGGGTCTCGCCGATCCTCAGGGAAAGCGCTGCGGTCACGTCCCGTGTTACACCGAGGACCCGCACCGGATCATCCGTTTCAAGGCCGAGGAACGGGATGTATGTCTCGACAACGTCGGCCAGGATCGGCATTCCTGGCAACTGTTTTCCGCGCATCAATCCGGAGGTAATCACCCCTCCGGCGGCTTCCCGGAAAAGCTCCTCACTCCGTCCGGAGATCGGTACACGAAGCTCGTCCGAACTCCACGCAGACCTGCCATCGGTCTCATAGAGCGCCAGCCGAACGATGTCCGATCCGCCCAGGAACTCACTGATAGTGGACCGTGCGTCGTCCCGTTCTTTGCTCGATATCTCTACGACGTTGCCACCGGCAGCGCCAGGCGTGGCGTCGCCCGACAACATGCGGCTCACGGCCCCCGCGATGAGCCTTGCGTCCCGCACAGATTGCTCCGTCATCAGCCCGGCGATATTTCGCTCTTCCAGGTCGCTGGAACCCTTGAGGATGACTACAGCCGCCATTACCAGCCCCAGAACGCTGACCACAAGAAAAGCGGCCGTCAGTTTGAACCTACGCATCAGACCGCTCCCGGGTCGAGGTCATGGCGTTCAAAGTCGTGTGGACTCGTAAGGACACCGTCCGGGCGGATAGCCGGTACTGCATTAGCTACCAACCCTCCTGCTCTTCGAGCCGCTGGAATGTCCGTTCTCGTTCGCGAGAGAATTGCCGGCCGTGTCAGATATGTAGCCGAAATCACCCGGGTCACCGGACAGATCCCGGTGGTTGTCGCTTTTCGCGATTGCTTTCGAGCGGTCTTTCTCGCCTCGCTCGCCGGAGCCGGCCGAACCGTCTTCGTCCTCGTTGTCTTCGG
>JADFRU010000404.1:0-2027 GCA_022561115.1 Chloroflexota bacterium
GCTGTTCGCCACATGGCAGAACAGGGAAACGGGTGAAGTCATCCGCTCCTGCGCCATCATCACGACCGGCCCTAACGCCCTCATGGAGCCGATCCACGACCGGATGCCGGTCATCCTTGACGCTGAGGCCGAAGCGCTCTGGCTGGACCCGGCCACCGATGATCCGGTCCGGCTCGTCTCGCTGTTGCGACCCTACCCGGCAGAGGAGATGGAGGCCTACCCGGTCTCTACCGTCGTTAACTCAGCGCGCGAGGACCGTCCGGAGATGGTGGAGCCGATTTGACCGGGAGCGTAACCGGCCCGTACGGCATCGCACCCGTTCGCAGTGGGAAGCGCAAAACGTCCCCCGATCCGTGACCGATTCCAGGGCACCAAGCCTGACCCTCGACATGCGTGATTGATCGGTCTGACCTTCAACACGTAATCCTGAACGCCGACACGTCATCAGAGCATCGACATGTCATCCTGAACTTGATTCAGGAGCCATTTCTATTACGTAATCGTCCGATGCCGACGGCCACCCCTAAAGTGAATCCTGTACCGGTGGATTGCCCATCGGAGTTGGACGGGCGGATCCTGAATCAAGTTCAGGATGACCACTATCGCCAGGATGACGTGATGAGCCATATGGGGGCGTCGCAGCCGGGCGTTCAACTCCCGCAAAACGAGCGAAAACGAACGCGTTCACTCACGTAAGCGCATGCCGGTTTGTTCTTTGCGGCAACATTGCGCGCCGTGACGACCAGCGCCTTCCTGCCCCCTAAACGCTGATCGCTGTCGAGAAGTCCGGGATTCCCTCCCAGCGGCCCGGGGTTGTCGCCCGCATCACGGCGATCGTCTTTATCACCTCGGGGTTCGCCAGACCGTGTGGCGCCTGTCCCGTGAGAACGCGGATCACGTTTTCCGCCTGTCGCCGGCCTGACTGCTCGATGAAGGTCGGCGACCATCCTGCCAGGTGAGGCGTGATGAGCAGGTTGTCCAGGCTGAGGAGCGGGTCCTCGGCATCGACCGGCTCAAACTCCGTCACATCGATCCCTGCCGCCTCAATCTCGCCGTCCCGCAGCCCGGCATGAAGGGCGACCGGGTCCACTATTGGCCCGCGTGCGCAGTTGATCAGAATGGCGGTTGACTTCATCTTCGCCAGCGCATCGCCATTAATCATGTGATGCGTCTCATCGGTCGCTGGCGTGTGGATCGTAATGTAGTCCGCCTGCGTGAGCAGCGTGTCCAGGTCCACCATTCGGACGCCGTACAGGTCGCCGACCGTCTGCGGCACGTACGGGTCGTACGAGATGATCTGCTCCGGGCCAAAGCCCTTGATCCTCGTGGCAAACGCCCTGCCGATGTTGCCGAGGCCGATGATCCCGACGGTGTGCCCGGCGATCCGCCGCACGTTGCGCCGGTACTCGTTCATCTTTGCCGGGTTGTCGCCCCATCCGCCGGCCTTCGTGAACGGCCCGGTCTCAGGAATCAGGCGCGTGAGTGACAGCAACATCGCCATCGCGTGGTCTGCCACCTCTGTCGTGTTAGCGCCCGGCGTGTTGCACGCCAGGATACCGAGCTCCGTGGCCGCGTCCAGGTCGATCGAGTCCACGCCGACGCCCATCCGGCTGACGACCTTCAGCTTCGGACAGGACTCCAGCACGTGCCGGTCGTGTAACGGCCAGATGCCGATCAGGGCGCCATCGGCGTCCCTGGTTGCCTCGATCAGCTCTTCAGTCGTCTGCGAATCGCTCTCCACCACCTCGAAACCGGCATCGGTGAGCAGCTTGAGTGGCGCCATTGAGCGGCCTGTGACAACGACCTTGAGGGTCATGAAGGGTCTCCGTGGATGAATGTGGTGAAGGACGAGGGGCAGCCGGACCGGCAGAGCCGCAAGTATCGCACCTGGATCTACGTTGCACGGTTGACGCGGGCCACTGTGGATAACTACCCTCATCAGGTAAAGGCTGTGACGGAGACGAGTAGTTCCGGTCATCCCGCTGAGCGAGCCCCGTACGGTGCGAGGGGGCGCAGGAACACGGAGC
>JADFRU010000405.1:0-2021 GCA_022561115.1 Chloroflexota bacterium
GCCGAATAGCGCCGCGTCCCAGCGCCCACCGACCGGAGCCTCGATCTTCACGCCCCGTCGCCCGATCATCGCTGCCTCGGCGATGGCGACGGCCAGACCTCCGTCCGAAACATCGTGAGCGGAACGCACCAGCCTGGATGTGATCCCAGCCCGGCAAACCTGCTGGACCTTCACCTCAAGGTCAAGGTCCAGTCGCGGTTGTCCTGCAACCTTGCCCTGGAAAACATCCTGGTATTCACTTCCCGCCAGGTCTGACGCGTTCCCGGTCAGCGTGTCCGCCCCCAGCAGGTAGACGGCGTCGCCATCGCCTGCGAACCCGGCGGACGCGTGGATGCGGACATCGTCCAGAACCCCCAGCGCCCCGATAACCGGCGTCGGATAGATCGCACCGCCGGGCGCCTCGTTGTACAGGCTCACGTTGCCGCTGATGACCGGGATGCCGAACGCCAGGCAGGCGTCCCGTATCCCGGCGATCGCCTGTACGAGCTGGTACTGGACGTCCTCCGTCTCCGGGCTGCCAAAATTAAGGCAATCGGTGACCGCTACGGGAAGCGCTCCGGTGCACGATACGTTCCGGCACGCCTCTGCGACGGCGATCTGGCCGCCGATGTACGGGTCCAGGTAACAGATCCGGCCGTTACCATCCGTCGCCAGGGCTATCCCACGGCGGCTGCCCTTGAGCCGCAACACCGCCGCATCACCGCCGGGCGCGACCACCGTGTTGGTCTGGACCTGGTGGTCGTACTGCCGGAATACCGGCAGCTTCGATGCGATATTCGGCGTCGCCAGCAACTTCAGAAGGACGTCCGGCGGCGAGAGATCGGGCAGCGGCGTTGACTCCAGGTCCGCCGCCTGCAAGCTTGAAATCCACCCGGGTTTTGCCGGGTCAAACACGTACTCCGGCGGGTCTGTCAGTACGCTTATCCGGGTAGTGGACAGCACCTTATCGCCTTCGAGGATCACGACCGAGTCCCCGTCGACGAACTCGCCGATTCGTGTTGCGTCCAGGTCCCACTTGCGGAAGACCGCCTCCACCTCCTGCTCATGCCCGGGCGTCACCGCCAGCAGCATGCGCTCCTGTGACTCTGACAGCATCACCTCGTACGCCGTCATGCCCTCTTCCCGCCGCGGGACGCTCGCCACGTCCAGGTGAAGCCCGAGGTCGCTGCGCTCGGCCATCTCGATGGCGCCGCTCGTAATCCCGGCCGCGCCGCAGTCCTGCAACCCGACGACGCCGTCCAGTTTTATGACCTCCAGGCAGGCCTCGATCAGCACCTTCTCCAGGAACGGGTTGCCCACCTGGACCGCTGAACGCAGCTCTGTGTTCTCCTCAAAGGTCCGGGATGCGAGGCCGGATGCGCCGTGGATGCCGTCACGGCCCGTGTCCGCGCCCACCAGCAGCAGCAGGTCGCCCGGCTTTTCGGCGCGGGCGGACATGATTACCCCGTTTTCGACCAGCCCGACGCACATGGCGTTAACCAGTGGGTTGCCGTCGTAGCAAGAAGCGAACACCACCTCGCCGCCCACATTCGGGATACCCAGGCAGTTCCCGTACGAGGATATGCCGCCGATAACGCCGTCCAGCAGGTAGCGGTTCCGGGCGGTGTCCGGCTTGCCGAACCGCAGCGAGTTCAGGAGCGCGATCGGCCGGGCGCCCATGGCAAAGATGTCCCGGACGATCCCGCCGACGCCGGTCGCCGCACCCTCGCGCGGCTCTATCGCGGACGGGTGGTTGTGCGACTCGATCTTCATCGCCACCGCGAGGCCGTCGCCGATATCGATGACGCCGGCGTTCTCCGTCCCGAGGCTAACAAGCAGCCGGTCGCTTTTCCCGGGCAACGTGCGGAGCAACGGTTTCGAGTGTTTGTAGCCGCAGTGCTCGCTCCACAGCGAGCCGAACAGCCCCAGCTCCAGTGGATTTGGCTCGCGCCCGAGGCGGTCAACTATCGCCTCGTACTCAGATCGCGAAAGGGCGACCTCGTCGAGGTCAGACTGGTTTATCGGCACGGGGAAAATATCTC
>JADFRU010000406.1:0-2019 GCA_022561115.1 Chloroflexota bacterium
GCCGACATCGTGGTTGCCGGGAACCCAGTGGATGGGGATACCGGGGTCGAGCTGGCCGGCGATGCGTAGGACCTCGGCGCGCTCGGGTTCCGAGTTCGGGTTATTCACCATGTCACCGCAGACGATTACGAACGCCGGCTTCAACCTGTTCGCCTCTGAGATGGCCTCGGAAAACAGGCGGGTTTCGTCTTCAAAACCGGTGATCGCCGCCGCCCTCCGGATCCTGTTGCCTTTGAACAACTGCGCCTCGATCACCTCGTCAGTCTCGCCGCCCCACCGGGCGAACATCCCGAACTGAGGGTCCGCGAGCTGGATGAAGAAGAAGGGGTCCATCGATACGTCCGTTTCTAACGCCGGGCCGCGGCGAACGCGCTGCTAGTTTCTGACCGCGCCAATGGCGCGACTACTGGCCTGGTACAACATGAGCGCCGTGACGCCGAACGCGGTGATCGCGTAAAGGTGGAGGATCGTCGAGAGAACCCAGGGCAGCTCACCGGACCCAAACATGACCCAGTAGGCGGATGCCAGGAGCGCCGCTGCTATCGCAATTCGGCCGCTTACGTGGGCGAGGGAGTTCACGGCATCCTCGTTGTTACGGAAGATTCGGGAGATTCGTCCATCGCGTGCCAGTCGTGCTTCAACCCGGACTTTCCCACGCGCACCACGCGGTACCCGGATGGATCGTCCCCGAACGGGTAGCCGACGGAGCCTGAAGCGATCATCTCCATCTTGCCGTCAGCGGCGTAGTTGTTCTGGTGCCAGTGGCCGGCGAAAACGGCGTCCACTTCGTACTCGCGCAGGAGTTTGAGGACCGGGCGGCGTCTCACAATCGGTATGGTGAGATGAGCTTCGCCGGGTTCGTCCTCGTCAGGCTCCCTCAGGAATAGCGGGTGGTGCGTGAACAGGACCGTGTGGCGGCTCTGGCGCGTCCGGGCCGCTGCTAACTCGGTTTCGAGGAACTCCATCTGGGCTTTCAGTTCGCCCGGCGTTTCTTCCGGGCATTGCATGACGGCGGTGTTCAGGACAATGAAGCTGGCGTCGCCGTGCTGGAAAGCGTAGTTGTCGGGTCCGAAACCGGCCCGGTAACGCGCCAGCGATTCGGCGGTCGGAACAGTGTGGCCTTTATCCGTGCCGACATCGTGATTGCCGGCCACCCAGTGGAGGTCGATCCCGTCGTCAAGGAGCGCGCCTATTCGCAACGCCTCCGCTGCCTGGGCGTCATCGTCCCACTGGTTGACGATGTCCCCGCACACGACGACAAACGCAGGCCGCAACCGGTTGGCGGCATCGATCGCTTCTGTGAACAGCCGGGTTTCCTCAGCGAAGCCGGTCGTTTTCGGCGCCGGCTTTATGTTGAGGCCGCGCGCCCTGTATCGGGCGATCTGCTCGGCCGTCTGGCCGCTGAAGCGCGCGAACAGCCCGAACTGCGGATCGGCGAGTTGTATGAAGGTGAACCCCTCGGCGTCTGCCGATTCCGGGGTGGTCACGATCCGCCCATCTTTTGCAGGAACGACGTTGCGCCCGCGGCCAGCCAGGGTTGCCAGGACATCCCAACGCAGCGAACTCCGCGGGCGATGTACGACTCGACGGTAGCGTCATTGACCAGCGTTCCGGCGGCACGGCCGGACTCGATGATCACTCCCAGTCCGTCCTCGACCGCCTGCAGCACCTCCGGGTGGGAGATATTGCCGGTGTGCCCCATGCTTTGCGCGAGGTCTCCCGGCGCTATGTAGAACACGTCGATGCCGTCCGCTTTGACGATATCTTTCATGTTGCGGATGGCGATGATGTCTTCAAGCAGGATGGTGACAAGCGTGTTCTCGTTGGCCTTCCGGTGATAGTCACTGACGCCGAGCGAACGCCGGCCGCCGAATGCGCCGCGGTTGCCCTCGGGGCCGTAGCGCGACGACCGCGCTACGAGTTCCGCTTCTTCACGCGTGTTGACGTGTGGCACCATGATCCCATTCGCACCGCGGTCCAGCGCACGGGTGATCAGGGCCGGATCGTTTCGATGGACGC
>JADFRU010000055.1:0-7959 GCA_022561115.1 Chloroflexota bacterium
ATCTTGTTCACGTTGGCGATCCTGATCGTGTTCCGGTTCACCGCGCACCTTCCGGTGCCGGGTGTAGACCGTGACGCGCTTGCGGCTGCTTTCGACGCCAGCCCGTTGCTCGGATTCCTTGACCTGTTCAGCGGCGGCGCGCTACGGAACCTCAGCGTAGCGGCGCTCGGCGTCTACCCGTACATCACGGCGTCCATCATCATCCAGATCATGACGCCGCTCATTCCCTCGCTGAAACAACTGGCGTCGGAAGGGCAGTACGGTCGCCAGAAGATCAACCAGCTCACGCACTACATCACCGTCCCGATCGCCATCCTCCAGGGTTACGGCCAGTTGAACCTGCTGCAGAGCGGCGGACTGGGCGGGGTCGCTGGCGGCGCAATTGGCGGCATCGGCCTTGGCAGTGGTGAACTGCTCGGGACGCTTGCCATCCTCAGTGCATTTGTCGCCGGCACTCTGTTCTTAGTCTGGCTTGGCGAATTAATTACGGAAAAAGGGATCGGCAACGGTATTTCGCTGATCATCTTTGCCGGAATTGTGTCTACATTGCCGCAGGTCATAGGGCAGGGCGCGCTCATCAGAGATCAGGGGTTCCAGTTACTGTTACTAGCAGCGATCGCGCTGGCAATGGTCTACTTGATCGTCATATTCAACGAAGCGCAGCGCAGAGTTCCTGTGCAGTACGGACGTAACATCTTCCGTGGCGGCCGTATGTACCGTCAGGCCGGCGCGACCCATATACCGTTACGCGTCAATTCCGCGGGCATGATTCCGCTGATATTCGCGTTCTCGATCCTGATCCTTCCACCAACCCTGGCCAGCTATTTTGCTGATCCAGCCAGCGATGGAATCGTCGCGAATTTATCAACTTTCTTCACCAACGCGTTAAGTCCTACCAGCCTGTTCTACTGGGTGCTGGTGTTTGTTCTGGTGGTGGTGTTCACGTTCTTCTACGCGCTTGTCACGTTCAATCAGCAGAACCTGGCCGAGAACTTACAGAAGAACGGCGGTTTCGTACCCGGGATCAGGCCGGGTAAGCCGACGCACGATTACCTGATGCGCGTCATCTTCCGAATCACGTGGGGCGGCGCCATCTTCCTCGGGTTCATCGCGATCATGCCGTACCTGGCGGGCCAGATCACAAGCGTGTCCGCTTCCACGAGTATCGTCAGCGCGACCAGTCTTCTGATTATGGTCGGAGTGGCGCTCGACACCATGCGGCAACTTGAGGCCCAGTTGTTGATGCGTAACTACGAAGGCTTCATCCGTTAGCCCGGTCTGACCGTCCGGAGGCATTTAGACACTTTGCTCATCGTATTTCTTGGCGCGCCCGGCGCAGGGAAGGGAACCCAGGCCAAGTCGCTCGCAGCGAAGAAAGACCTGACCCACCTGGCGACGGGAGACATGCTCCGCGCTGAGGTGGCTGCCGGGACCGAGCTGGGCTTGATGGCCAGGGGGTTCATGCACCGCGGGGACCTGGTACCGGACGATGTGATGATCGGGATGATAAAAGGCCGTATCGAGAGCCCGGAATCGGCCGGGGTCCTGCTTGACGGGTTCCCGCGTACCGTGGCGCAAGCGCTGGCGTTAGATGAGGCCCTTGGCGCCGTCGGCGCAAGCGTTGACCGTGCGATCTACTTCGAGGTGTCCAGGGAAGAACTGGTACGGCGGCTGGCCGGGCGTGGGACCTGCCCGGAATGCCAGCGTGCCTTCCATGACACGTTCCATCCACCTCAAAACGCTGATAAATGCGACGATTGCGACGCGGAACTCGTCCGGCGCGAAGACGACAGACCAGAGGCGGTTCTCAACCGTCTTGATGTTTACGGAAAGCAAACAACTCCGGTACTGGACCATTACAGGGCTGTCGGCAAGCTCGTTGAAGTCAACGGCGAGCAGTCGATCGATGCCGTACAGGAAGACCTGATAGCCGCGGTTGGCTAGCCCGTCACGTGCGGCGAATTCCAGCTTCGGCTATAATCTCCGAGAGTATTCTTGAACCTCAGCTCAACGCTCAACTCAGAATCGGATCCAATGTTCCGGGTGCCGACGATAAAGTCCGCCCGGGAATTGGTGTCGATGCGCGCCGCTGGGCGAGTTGTCGCGGAGGTGATAGATCGGCTCAAGGAAATCCTCGAACCGGGGGTGACTACGGGCTACCTGGACAGGGAAGCTCGGAAAGTGATCAGCGATCGGGGTGCAGAACCGTCGTTCCTGGGGTACGCACCGGCCCCGGGAGGGGTTCCGTTCCCGGGTGTGATCTGCACATCCTTGAACGAGGAAATTGTCCATGGGATTCCGGGCGAGCGGATAATCCAGGACGGTGACCTGGTGAAGCTGGATGTCGGCGCAATTGTTGACGGCTTCCATGGTGATTCAGCGGTAACGCTGATCGCCGGTGATGGGAATCCGGAGTCGCGAAAGCTCGTCGAGGTCACTCGGGGGGCTCTGGAAAAGGGGATTCTGGCCGCGAAACCCGGGGCCAGGGTGGGCGACATATCTGCGGCAGTAGAGGGTTTCGCGAGGCCGCAAGGCTACGAACTGGTCAAGGAGTACACCGGACACGGAATTGGCCGGCGGTTGCATGAGGCGCCGCAAATCCCGAACGTAGGACCGGGCGGCCAGGGCCTCCAACTCCGCGCCGGGATGGTTATCTGTATAGAGCCGATGGTCAATATCGGCACATGGAGGACCGAGGTCCTCGACGACTCCTGGACGGTGGTGACGGCAGACCGGAAGCTCTCAGCACATTTTGAACACACCCTTGCGATCACATCCGATGGTCCCGAGATTTTGACGGCCCTTTAGCGACCGCACGGAAGCGGCCTGGCTGGAAACGGAGAACATTTGGCAAAGAAGGAAGGCATCGAGGTAGAGGGGACGGTCATGGAAGCTCTCCCCAACGCGAACTTCCGCGTGGAGCTGCCGACCGGGCACAAGGTACTGGCGCACGCGTCTGGAAAGATCCGGTTGAACTTCATCCGGGTGCTCCCGGGGGACAAGGTGCTGGTGGAGCTCTCCCCTTACGACCTCACTCGTGGCCGGATCACCTACCGGTTCAAGTAAGACCGCCCGGCGCGTAGTCGCCGGGGTCATCCGGTTCAGGATCCTCAGGTCAGGTTCATAGAAATGAAAGTAAGAGCATCCGTGAAGCGCCGTTGCGCCAATTGCAAGGTGATCCGACGCAAGGGAACGGTACGCGTGCTGTGCAGCAACGGACGGCACAAGCAACGCCAGGGCTAGTTCATCCTCAGCCGGTTTTTTCCGGCGGGCTTTTGATTTAAGGAAACTCACATGGCACTCGTCGCTGGAGTGAACATACCGGACAATAAGCGGGTCGAGATCGCGCTGCAGACCGTTTACGGTGTTGGCCCAACCGTGGCCAAACGCGTCGTGGAAGAATCTGCCCTCGTCGGCAATCCGCGTGTACGTGAACTCAGCGAGGAAGAGTTGAACCGCCTCCGCGGCGCTCTTGATCGCAGCGGAGCGATTATCGAGGGAGACCTCCGGCGAGAGGTCCAGATGAACGTCCGCCGGTTGATCGATATTGGAAGTTACCGCGGTCTCCGCCACCGGCGCGGCCTGCCCGTACGGGGACAGCGCACGAAAACTAACGCCAGGACCAAGCGTGGTCGGCGGCGGGCAATCGCCAACAGGAAGAAAGTCACCCAGTAGACCGTTCGTTGTGGTCCGTTCTGCGCTGACCGGACCCCTGGAAACGCCGTCATCATCATGACGGCGAGGTCGTAGATTCATCCGCCCGGAGGCGGTTCCAAAGTAAAGAATGCCGAGAAGAGTTCGCACGCGACGTCGTGAGAGAAAGTTCGTCCCTCAGGGGCACGCTTTCATTTCCGCCACGTTCAACAACACCATCGTGACATTGACCGAGCCTAACGGCGACGTTCTTTCATGGGCGAGCGCCGGGACCGTCGGGTTCCGAGGCTCACGTAAGGGAACCGCATTCGCAGCGCAGCGCGCCGGTGAGGCCGCCGCCCGCAAGGCGATGGACCACGGACTGCGCACCGTTGATGTGATGGTCAAGGGCCCGGGATCCGGCCGAGAAGCGGCGATCCGGTCTTTGCAGTCCACTGGTCTGCGCATCACGAGCATTAAAGACGTAACGCCGGTACCCCATAACGGATGCCGGCCGCCGAAGAAACGCCGGGTTTAGCCCCCGGCGGCGCCGAGCGTTCCATCGTGACGATGGCGCGCTTTCAAAGGCAGGGCCTGGAATTCACCGTTCACATCCGGCTCCGCCCCAGCACGCCCATACAGGGCGAAAGGATTCATCAGGCTTAAATGGCGAGGTATAACGGCCCGGTTTGCAGGCTTTGCAGGCGGGTGGGAGAGAAGCTTTTCCTCAAGGGTGAGCGCTGCTACACGCCGCGCTGCGCCGTAGACAAGCGCAGGTCGCCCCCGGGCGAGCAGGCCGCCAACGCAGGATTCCAGCGACGCCGCAGGATTTCAGAACACGGCACGCAGCTGCGGGAGAAACAAAAGGCTCGATACACGTATGGCACGCTCGAGCGCCAGTTCCGCAACTACATGAAAGAGGCGTCACGTTCCTCCGGTGTAACCGGTGAGCGGTTGATGCAACTCCTTGAACGAAGGCTGGACAATGTCGTGTACCGGCTCGCCTTTGGCGATTCCCGGAGCCAGGCGCGGCAACTGGTCAATCACGGTCACCTCCAGGTGAACGGGCGGCGGGTGGACATCCCTTCGTTCATGGTGAAACCCGGAGATGTGATCTCCTGGCGTGAGCAGTCACGTTCCAATCAATTCTTTAAGACGATGAAAGAGACCTTGCCAAAGCGCTCGGTTCCAGGCTGGCTACAGCTGAACGCCGAGAACGCCACAGGCACGGTCGCAGCGCTGCCCGACCCGTCCGAGATCGACACCAAAGTCGACACCCGGATGATCGTCGAGTTCTACTCCAGGCGCTAAGGGGTCTCCTCGATGCTGGACAATCTGTACTCGCTTCCGACAACCGAAGAGCTTCAACCCCAGGCTCCCGAGATCCCGCCGCTCGCCATCACGATCATCGAGATGGACGACACCTACGGGAAGTTCTCGGCTGAGCCTCTTGAGCGGGGTTGGGCGACAACGCTCGGCAACTCTCTCCGGCGCGTGCTATTGAGCTCGCTGCCCGGTACGGCCGTTTCCTGGGTAAAGATCGACGGGGTGCTCCACGAGTACTCCACGATGCCCCATGTGAAGGAAGAGGTCACCGAGCTCTTGATGAACATCAAGAGCATGCGTCTCCGATCGCTCGCCGATCGCCCGGGCCGTCTGCGGCTTGAGGTGGACGGTGAAGGTGAGGTAAGGGCCGGTGATGTCATGGCGTCATCGGATTTCGAGATCGTCAACCCGGAGCTTCACCTCATGTCGCTTGACTCGCCAGAAGCGCGCGTCTCGATCGAGATGAATGTCGAGCAGGGCACGGGCTACGTTCCCGCCGCGCACGAGACCGGCCTGCCGATCGGCGTGCTCCCGGTAGACGCCGTGTTCACGCCGGTACGCAAGTCCGGCTTCAAAGTAGAGGCCACACGGGTCGGCCAGAAGACCGACCTTGAACGGCTGGTGATCGAAGTATGGACCGACGCCACGCTGACGCCGATGGAGGCGATACGCGCCGCCGCGTCACAGCTGATTGACAGGTTCCACCTCTTCGCTCATCTGGAAATAGAGCCGGGGCCGGACGCACCACAGGCCGGAGACGTAGATCCCGGGATCTACACCACGCCCGTGGAGACGCTTGACCTCTCAGCGCGCACCCTCAACTGCCTCAAGCGAGCCGGAATCCACCGGGTTGGTGAAGTGCTTGAGATGCCGCGCCGGGACCTGCTCAAGATCAGGAACTTCGGCCAGAAGTCTCTCGACGAGCTGTATGAACGGCTTGAGGAAAAGGGGTTCTGGTCACCTGAAGGGACTACCGAGGACACGGAAACGTCTGAGGAGGCCTCCGGTGAAGAGAGCCAGGAAGAGATCGTCACGGTAAGCGCCGGGGAGACGGAAGATGAGGCATAAGGTCTCGGGCCGGGCGTTTGGACGTCCCGGCCACATCCGGCGTGCCATGTTTCGCAGCATGGTGACCGACCTGCTTCGCCACGGTCGTATCAAGACGACGCTGCAGAAGGCCAAGGAGTCACGAATCTTTGCCGAGCGCATGATCACGCACGGCAAAAACGGTTCGCTCCACTCTCGCAGGCAGGCAGCGGCCTTCATTACAGACTCGTCTGTCGTGAAGCGGTTGTTTGACGAGATCGCACCGGAGTTCAAGGACCGCCAGGGCGGTTACACCCGCGTGATCAGGCTCGGCCCGCGCAAGGGTGATGGCGCCGAGATGGTCATCCTGGAACTGGTTTCCTAGCCCGGACTCAAAGCCCCCGGCAATCCCCGAGTTTTCAGGGGCAATCGGGGGCTTCAGATTTATCGATATGCGTATCGGGCTCGTAATTGAATATGACGGCACCGACCTGCACGGTTCACAGTTGCAGGCCCGGGTCCGGACAGTACAGGGAGAGATTGAAGCCGTCTTGCCGACGGTATTTGGGAGGCCGGTCCGGCTCAGCCTGGCCAGTCGCACAGATGCGGGCGTGCATGGGACGGGCCAGGTGGGCGCGTTCAATGTTGAGACAAACCTGGACGACCAGAAGATCCGGGACGCGCTGAATCATTACCTCCCTGACGATGTCGCAATCGTCTGCGCCTCCCGGGTTGCAGATGTTTTTGACCCGAGACGGGATGCTACGAGCAGGGAGTACAGATACACATTCAAAGATCGGCACGCTCGTTCGCCGTTTGCCCGGCACCGGACGGCACACGTCCGGCACCGGCTGAACGAGAAGGCGATGGACGAGGCCGCCGCCCGCCTGAAGGGTGAACACGATTTCGCGGCGTTTGCCGGTCCGGCGACTCCGACGGACGCGATCACCGTCAGGCGCGTGGAGCACACACAGGTCAACCGTGACGGTGACGAGGTCAAGTTCGATATCCGCGGAAATGCGTTCTTGCACCAGCAGGTACGGCGCATAGCGGGCGCTCTCGTCCGTGTGGGCCGCGATCAGATGGACTGCGATCAGTTCCAGGCGTTGATCGACCAGGCCGAACGTGGGCGAGCTAAAGACCTCGCCCCGGCACGCGGACTGTGTTTGACGAAGGTAAACTATCCAGGCGCAGATTTAAGCGGACTTCCCCGCGCCTCCAGAGATTGAGCAACATTCAGATGGTCACAAGGCTTAAGCCCTACAACCCGAGCGCCTCCGACCTTGAGGCTGACTGGCACGTAATCGATGCCGATGGCCAGGTACTTGGCCGTTTCACGACGAAGATCGCCGTATTGCTGATGGGCAAGCACAAGCCGGAATACGTTCCGCACTTGCTGAGCGGTGATTTCGTCGTCGTGATTAACGCCGAGAAGGTGAAGATCACCGGCAACAAGTCGACGCAGAAAGAGTACCTGAGGCACAGCCAGTACCCGGGTAATTTGAAGCGAATACCGTACGAGAGGATGCAGGAACGCCATCCAGATCGGATCATCCAGCACGCCGTAAAAGGGATGCTGCCGAAGACGAAACTGGGCGCCCGGATGTTGTCCCGGCTTAAGATCTATGCCGGACCGGAACACCCGCACGAGGCACAGATCACAGGCGCCGAAAAAGCGCGCTCCAAAAAAGGGGATGCCTAGTTGACCACGGAACAGCATTACTACTACGGCACGGGACGCCGAAAGAGCGCAGTCGCGCGTGTTCGCCTTTACGCGACGCCGGGCGGCATCACGGTCAACGGCCGGCCCGCCGAAGAGGCACTCCCCGCTGAGAAGATGATTCACGAGGCCACCGCACCGCTGCGCGCCTGTGATCTGCTGAACAATGTCACAGTTGTCGCCAAGATATCTGGCGGCGGCACATCCGGCCAATCAGGAGCGCTGGCGCACGGCATCGCACGAGCGCTCCTGGT
>JADFRU010000407.1:0-2009 GCA_022561115.1 Chloroflexota bacterium
GTCAGCATCAGGATGAGCATCGCGGCCGAGTACTTTTCGCTTAGCCAGCCGCTGCTGGTCGCCACGGTCGTCGGGGCGCCTCTGGTCGCGGTCGTGGCGGCGTACCTGCCGACGCGAGCCGCCATGTCGCAGGATCCCGCGGTGGTGTTGATGGAGCAGTAGGCGAGCGGCGGGACAAGCGTTTGCCCTGGATGCCCCGGGGACGCTCCCGCTTTTCACGACACGCGCCGCGCCACGGCCATCGACCAGATTGCGACCGGTTTCGCTCATCCGCTCACGCTCTCCGCGGTCATCGAGTAGGCGCAGGACCTCCCTGCGCACGGCGTCTTCGGTTACCCCTTCATGCCAGCCGAGGCTGACCGCAACCCCGGCGTCCGCAAGGGCGGCGGCGATTTCTCTCTGGTTGTCCGCAAGGGTGATCGTGATCGTCGGAAGTCCCATCCGGCACACCTCCCACGACGTGGAACCGGCCGCGATCACGGCCATGTCTGCGTCGGCCATCAGGCCGGGCATGTTCGTCGTATTCTCCACCACCTCAAACCCGGACCGTTCCGCGTGCTCGCGTACCTCGTCGCGTCGCCGGTTCGCGGCTCCAATCACCACGGTTACCTCAAGATCGTTCGGGAACTCGTCTGTCGACCCGGCCGGGTTAAGCGCGGAAATAATGAGTGACGTTGCGTCATCCGGGTCCGCGCCGCCCAGCGTGACAAGCACGCGCGAAGCCCGCTCCGGGTGTGTCCGGGCATTAACGGCCGCATCTGTAAAACCGGGGGCGAGCAGAGCATATCTCGGCCCGAGCAGGACGCGGCATCTGGGCGACACGGGGTATCTCCGGCCTTCAGAGCCCAGGTTCTGGTCGAGTACCAGGTCAGAGTGATAGCGGGGAAGGCGGACGTGATCGTCTATCACCAGCAGCCGGGCGCCGGCCTGCGCGACCGCTAACTGGTACGCGCCGTTGAACTGGTACCCGTCAAGCACGACCCATGAACGCTTGTTCGCGGACGCCCACACGCAGATGGCCCTGACACCCCGGTCCGGCGCGTCGGGCTCGATCTGGACAATCCCGAACCCGGCAGTGCGCACGCGCTCAACCAGTCCTTCGGCCGCTGTGGCGGTGAAAAACACCGGTTCTCCGCCCTGTGCGCGGCAAGCCTCAGCCAGCGATAGACAGCGCATCAGATGCCCGGCGCCCATCGTGCTGTTCGCATCAACCCGGAACGCGACGGGCCAGCTCATCTCCGGTGGGCCTGCGCCACCCTGCCGACCGCCTCTATGACGTCGTCGGCGTCCCGGTCCGACATGCCCGGCCAGATCGGCAGCGTCAACATACGCTCGTACGCGTCCTCGCCCACCGGCCATCCCCCTCGCTCATACCCCGCGTCCCGGTAGTACGGGTGCCAGGGGACCGGGATGTAGTGCACGTTCACCCCGATATTCTCGGCCCTCAGCGCGGCGAAGAACTCTGCACGCCCGACCCGGAATTGAGCGGAATCAAGCAGCACGACGTAGATGTGGTGCGCGTGTGTGACATCTGCCCGGGTCGCCAGCGGGATCACGCCGGATTCCGCCCGGAACGCGGCGTCGTACCGTTCTGCGATTTCCTGACGGCGTGCGATGTTTTCGCCCAACTGCTCAAGCTGGCTCGTGGCGAGGGCGCAGTGGATATCAGACAGCCGGTAGTTAAACCCGAGGACCTCCATGTCGTAAGTCCAGGTCCCGGCTTCAGCACGGCGGGCGTGATCGGTGGTGATCCCGTGATTGCGAAAGCTGCGCATCGCTTCGGCCAGCCCGTCGTCGTCCGTTGTTACCGCACCGCCTTCACCGGCGGCTACATGCTTCACCGGGTGGAAGCTGAAGACGCTCATTTCCGTGAGCGCGCCGACCGGACGGTCCGCCAGCGATCCTCCCAGCGCATGGCAGGCGTCCGCATACACCGGGACGCCCCCTGTCACCGCAGACAGGGCGTCGTAATCGGCCGGTTGCCCGGCGTAGTCGACTGCGATGACGGC
>JADFRU010000408.1:0-2005 GCA_022561115.1 Chloroflexota bacterium
GAGCGCGTTCTGGAGATCGTCCACGCTCAATGCGACGACATCACCGCCCAGGCTCTTGATCACCGAGTAAACCTCTTGCAGCTCCACGAGCTGGTTCCTGCAGAGCCCTCAGAAGTAGCCGCGGTAGAACACCACCACCGTGTTGGCGCGCGAGTAGATATCTGAGAGTTGGACCGTCCCGCCACCGGCGCGCGGAAGCTCAAAATCAGGCGCTAAAGCGCCTTCACCAACGGGTGGGCCGGACGGACCTGGTGTTGCGTCTTCCGCCGGTTGGGCGGTGGCGGCGGATGTCCCGGTTGCGGCGGTCGGCGCTGACGCCGGTCCGGCATCCTCTTCCGCGCTGCCGCCACAGGCCATGGCGAACACGGTTACAAGCGCCAGCGCCACGCCAACGAGTGACGTTCGGACATGGCCCGGTTTCAGGCGCCTCCGGTTATCTATGCCGGGGTTCTGCTCCAACTAGTGACGCCTTTCACCATCACCGGGCCTGTCGTGTGCCCGGCCCGGTCCAGATTCGCATTGCAGGAGTTGGTTACGGGGATGCGTATGTCCGATGATCTCCGGCCCGTGCGGGTCCCGGCAGTCCCTGCTTCTACTTGTCACGTAAATCGGCAAGCGCCCGCTCCACCGCGGTGATGCTCTCTTCAATGTGCTCGGGCTCGACCCATCCCATGTGACCGATTCGGAAGATCTGACCGGCCAGTTTTTCCTGCCCGCCGCCAAGCTCAACGCCGTATACGTCCCGGGCGCGCGCCACCAGCGCTTTGCCATCGACATCGTCCGGGATGCGGATTGCCGTCACCGTGTCCGAAGCGACCGACGCGTCCGGGAACAGTTCAAGCCCGAGCCGCTTTGCGCCGTCGCGCGTTTGCTGGGCCCGTGCCGCGTGCCGCGACAGCACCTCTTCGATTCCCTCGTCGATGATCGCCTGCAGCGAGTGGTCCAGCGCGTAGATCGTCGAGAGGGCCGGGGTGAACGGAGGCTGGCCTATCTGCAGGAACTTCTCGTACTGGTCCACGTCGAAGTAGTACTTCGGGATTTTCGACGTCTTGTGCGCGGCCCATGCGCGATCGTTCATGGCGATCATCGCTATGCCGGGCGGAGCGACCCAGGATTTCTGGGATGCGGTGACGACGACATCGAGGCCCCAGTCGTCCATCGGCAGCGGCACGCCGCCGGCGCTGCTCACGGCGTCAACTATTACCAGCGCGTCTGACTCATCATGGATGACCCTTGAGATGGCGTCGATGGGGTTGACCACGCCCGTTGAGCTTTCGTTGTGGGTCACGATAACGGCGGCGCAGTCCGGCATGGAGCGGATCTCCTTACGGACGCGATCCGGGTCGGCGGCCTTGCCCCACTCGAACTCGATCCGCGTCACCTCCGTGCCGTACGCCTCGGCGATATCGCCAAACCGGTTGCCGAAGGAGCCGATGCTGATCTGCAGCACACGGTCGCCCGGCGACAGTGTGTTGACGATCGCCGCCTCCATCGATCCGGTGCCGGACGCCGTCAGGAAGTAGGCGCGGCCGGTGGTGCCAAGCACCTGTTTGAAGTTGGCCGTCATGCGGTCGATGATCTCCGCGAACTGTGGTCCGCGATGGTTGATCATCTGTGATCCGGTAAGGTCAAGAATTTCGTCGGGGAGCGGGACGGGGCCGGGGATTCTGAGGTTCAAGTCTGGGTTCCCGTGGACTGGTGGTCAGGTGACGGACGCGCCTCCATGCGACGGATGCCGCCGGGGCGCGTCCTAGTCTATCTCTGACCGCTCCGCCGGTCGTGAAATCCATGTGAACTTTGGATTATGGCCTGCTCGCCGTCGTCATCCCGAGCATAGTCGAGGGACCTTTGCCGCGCGGCCGGCCGTCCACAACGCTGTGGAAGCGGAGTTTCATTCGTACCTCTGCACATGCCAACGCGCTGGCCGCGTGCCGCCCGCAGGCGGCAACTCCCTTGTATGTTGATTACGTGGCGGTGTTGCTCGGGCGGGGGACCGAAACCCCCT
>JADFRU010000056.1:0-7904 GCA_022561115.1 Chloroflexota bacterium
TTGTGCTGGCGAAGATGACCGGGACACCGCTGTAGCGATTGGATGTCAACACTCAACTGGGGCTGGAGCGGATCAAGCGGGCGCAGGCGGAGGGGTTGCCGATCTGGACCGAGACCTGCCCGCAGTACCTGCTGCTCGCGGCCGAAGATCACGAGAAGTGGGGGCCGTTGCTCAAGATCGGCCCGCCGTTGCGGTACAGGGACGGCGGCGACCACGAGGCGTTGTGGGAAGGGCTGGCGGCGGGTTTCATCTCCTGCGTATCGAGCGATCATTCGCCGCACCCGTACGAGGACAAGATGAAGGGCGAGGATAACGTGTTTTTCATGCCGGACGGCGTCTCGCCGGTGCCGTTCGGCGCGCCGAGCATGGAAACGCTCGCCCCGGTGATGTACTCAAAAGGCGCCGGGGAACGGGGGTTCGGCCCGCGCTGGTTCGCCCGCGTGATGGCCGAGAACCCGGCCCGCATCTTTGGCCTCTATCCGCGCAAGGGAACAATCCAGGTCGGCTCGGACGCCGATCTAGCGTTTGTAGACCCGGCGCGAATGCACATCATCAGAGAGGCGACCATGCTCGGAAAGGCCGGTTTCACGCCCTATGAGGGCATGGAGCTGAAGGGAGCGATCACGATGACGCTGCTCCGGGGCGAGGTGCTTATGGAGGACGGGGAGATCAAGCTCGGCCCGGAATACGGCCAATTCCTGGAAAGCGGCCCGCCAGTAGCTCCGCTTGGTGGGCGCGTGGGGTAGGGGGCGGGTGGGTGTGTTGCCGCACGAGCGTCCTTCGAGAGCCTCAGGACACTTTTTCGGGATTATCACCTGTTTTGGCAGTTCAAAGAGTTGTCTGGCAGAACTGCAATTTGCAACGCACCCGTCAAGCCCCCGGTCAAATCAGCGACCACCCGAGTCCTGAGGCTCTCGAAGGACGGCGTTTAGCGGTAACGCGCCTTCACCTCCGCCGCGTGTCTGCAAGATGCACGAGCTGCTCGTAATCCCCGCTTATGAGGGCAAATTTCTTAGCGCGCCGCCACCCTTTGATCTGCTTTTCCAATGCCCAGGCGTCGTCAATGCGCTCGGTTTCGTGGGCAAACACGAGCTTCACGGGCCGTCGGGTCGACGTGTAACCGGGTATCAAACCAGCGTTGTGTTCCCAGACCCTTCTCTCCACATCGGAGGTCGAGCCTGTGTAAAGGGACCCGTCACGGCATTTGAGGATGTAGGTCCACGGCATGCGTTTGCTAATGATCTGGTGTTGCTGCGCGAGCGTCCTTCGAGAGCCTCAGGACACTTTTACGATGACAGGCCCGGGTGCGAATTCAAAGAGGCGCGTGGCGGAATATGCGTTTAGCCGTGAACGCTGAACGAGCTCTGCACGCGTGTCAGAGAACACCGAGTCCTGAGGCTCTCGAAGGACGGCGTTTAGCGAGAACGCGCCTTCACCTCCGCCGCGTATCTGCAAGACGCACGCATCAGGCCACCGCGCGTTCCGGAGTTAACCGTGCCCTGAGGCTCTCGAAGGGCGCCATCGCGCGAGAACGCGTGTGATGCAGGTCTCCCTAATCGATGGGTTCCCGTTCGGTTCCGGTCTCGCCCACAACGTCAGAAACCGGTTCTTCCGCCGCTTCTGCCGGAGCGGGCGCCGCCTCGACAGGTGGCGGCACGTAGACCGGAGCACTCGGCTCCGGCACGTTGCCCCAGGTTGCTCGATCCACCTGGTGGGCGCGCACCCAGTCCCAGTCGATCTCGACGCCAATTCCGGGGCCTTCCGGCGCGTATACGTTGCCTTCGGAATCGATGGCGTCCAGGTCATCGCTGTAGTCCAGGTACACCGGGCTCTTCGTGGTGTGGACCAGCGGGTGCACCAGCCCGAGCTCGTACCAGTTGGTGTTGCGGATCGCTGACATGATGTGCCGGTGAACCGGTCCCGGCCCGTGCAACTCCAAGTCCAATCCAAAACCTTCCGAGGCGGCGGCGATCTTCATCGTGCCCGTTATCCCGCCGTCCTCATGGGCCCCGGCGCGCACAAAGTCCGTGGCGTCCGCAACGATGAAGTCAACATGCTGCTCCAGCATGCGGATGTGCTCCGTCTGGAGTATCGGCGTCTTGATCATCTGGCGGAGCTTCCGATGTGCGAACTGCGACACGCCGCCGTCCTTGTAGGGGTCCTCGAACCAGAAGAAGCCGGCCTCGTCACATGCCCGGCCGACGGTCAGGGTTTCTGCGAAGTTCTCGTACTCGCAGGCGGGGTCGATCATGAGCGCCATGTCAGGGCCGACGCGCCGGCGCGTCTCAAGCACGTTTTCCACCTCGCGCGCGATCGGGCCGTTGCCCCATCCGTGAATCTTGAACGCCCTGTAGCCCATCTCCCCGCACTGCTGTGCGAAATCTGCGAACTGGCCCGGCGTGGAAAGCCCGCCGTTCTCGTCGCCGTGCAAGGTACTGGCGTAGGCGGGGAGCGCCCGGCGAGTGCCGCCGAGCATCCGGTAGAGGGGGGCGTTAAAGAGCTTGCCTGCGATGTCCCAGAGGGCGATATCGACCGGGCCGACGCCGGTCATGTCAAAGTGCCTGAGGCCGCGCTTGGAGTCCTGGTAGATCTTCTCCCGCTCGAGCGGGTTCTTGCCGATCAGGTACCCGGTGAGCATCTTGATCTGCTCCGCGGTCGGCCCCCTGAGGCCGACATGGTCCCCGGTAATGCCCTCCGAGGTGTGGATGCGCAGGATGCCGTCCCGCACGGTGCGCCGGGCGCCTGCCTCGTACACCATGTTGAAGGTGTTGTAGTCACTGCCGACGTTTTCAAGTGTGTGCTCAAACCACACCATCTCGATGCCGGTGATCGTCAGGTTGTCTAGTGACATCTGCTCCTCTTCGGGTACTCGGGTAGGCCTCTCGGCCGGGGTCGTGTGCGGTAGGACGCGATTCCGGGAGCGAACTTCTCCCTCACCGTAACCCTCTCCCGCCGGGTGGGGGATTTCTGTGGTCCCACATCGTACTTCGGCCCGCGATTGATCTCACTCCGTTTCCGACATCTCCCGGACAAGGTCCTGGAATCGGATCACCATCTTCCTTATCTCGCGCGGGTTGCGATCGTTCAACTCCTTCAGCGCCGCCTCAAGACTGGCGGCCTCGGCGCGCGTGGGCGTTTCGGTGAACCAAACGAGACGCAGCTGACGCCCCGCGGTTGACGGGGAACTCCCGTCCCTGTGCTCGGACAGCCGCGCCCGCAGGTCACGCGTATGACCGTAGTAGAACTCGGCGCCATCCATCTTGAGGATGTACGTGTAGTAGACGGTCGCGTTTTCATCGCCCCGGTCCCAGGCGTAAGAACTTTCCGGTTCATACCGGCCGCGACGCTCTCTTATCCGCGAATGCTCATCCGGGGGACCGGTAACGCGGGCGATAAGCCGCTGCCGCAATGCGCCCGTCGCCTGTGTGCGTTCCCCCTGTGTGCGTGCCGAGGTTTCCGCCGCGCAATCCCGGCAGCGTGGTGACGTCCGGGGTTTCAGGCGTTTGCAGCCCGGGCAATCGTTGAGAGCGCCGGCTTTGAGATCGACGTAATGGTCGAAGCAGACTGTTTCATCGCGTCCGGCGGGGGCGTCGCATCCTCCAAACCGGCACTCAGCAAATGACATCGGCTCCGCTCGTACACTCTGTCTGTCGCTTCGCAGAATCGTAGCATCGAGCCGCTGTGGCCGCGCTAGACGATCTGGTTGCCGGGCAGGGTGGTCCGTGAAAGAATGCGGCCCCTTCACACCGACCACAGGGTTACGAAAACCGGGCAAGAGCCGCTCCCACGTCCATCAAGCGGAAACGCCGGCGCACGCCTGGCAACGCGCTGAAGTTGGGCGCCCGCCCGGTCTCGCCGCGAGTCCCCTGAACGAACCAGGCCTGAACGAACCAGGGCAGATGTGGTCCAACCGGCCCGATGTTGCCCGGTGTTGCCCGATGTCGCAGGAGAAGAAAAAGAGGAGCGAACGATGCACTACGAGGGCGAGCGCACGTACGGGTGCCGGGTGTCAACCGCATGGACGTACCGCGGATTGAAGACGGTTGTGCTGGAGAATGAGCTGGTCCGCGTGATCGTGCTCGCCGATAAGGGCGCGGACGTGTACAGCTTTGTCCACAAGCCGTCGGACACGGAGTTCCTGTGGCGCACGCCGTGGGGCGTTCGCGATCCGAGCAAGTTCGTGCCCACGACCGGCGGCGCCGAGAACACCTGGCTTGATGTGTACGAGGGCGGCTGGCAGACGGTGGTGCCGCACGGCGGTTACCCGTCCACCGTGGCGGGAGCGGAGCTTGGCCTGCATGGTGAGGTGAGCACGCTGCCCTGGGACGTGACAGCGGTGGAGGACACGCCGGACCGGGTGAGCGCCACGTTCAAGGTGCGCGGCTACCGGACGCCGTTCGCCGTGGAGAAGACGCTGTCCCTGGAGTCAGGCAGCGCCGTGCTGACGGTTAACGAGACCGTCACGAACGAGGCTGAGGAGGATGCCGACGCCGTCTGGCTGCAACACATCGCCATCGGACCGCCGTTTCTGTCCGATCGCTGCCGCCTGGATGTGCCGGACTGCACGGTGGTAACCGGCGGGGCGACGGCGGAGTCGTCGAAGCTCGTACCTGACCACCGCGGCCCCTGGCCAAACGTTCCTGCGCTGGATGGATCGACTCTGGATTTCACGCGCTTCCCGTCGCGCGACGACCGCTCGCTCGATATGGCGTACATGACCGACATGCCCGAGGGATGGTACGCCGTCACTAACGAGGAGACCGGGGTCGGGTTCGGCGTGGCGTACCCGGCGGATGTGTTCAAGTTCCTGTGGTACTGGCGCAACCTGGGCGGCGGCTGGGGATACCCGTGGTACGGCCGTTCGTACAACGTTGGCCTGGAGCCCTGCACTTCACTGTCCAACGGTGGGCTGGCGGGCGCTATCGAGAACGGAACGGCGTTGCACTTTGGACCGGGAGAGTCGGTATCGGTCACGATCAGGGCGGTCGCCTACACCGGGTCGGGCCCGGTGACGCGCATAGACCCCGAGGGCGTGGTGACAAGGGGGTAGGGTTGCAGGTGGATTCCCCGGACATTCCGGCCTGTACCGGAACGACGGGATAAGAACCGGCCAACAGCTTGCCGAGCCGTCCTTCTTTCACCGCCATTTGACCCCGAACCGGCCCGGGCTGAGGGACGTTGGCGACGGAGCTGCTGGTGGAAACGAGACGCCGCGTACCGGGATGCGCGCAATGCTGGCCCCTTGCCTCGGCGGAATCCGCTTTTCGCGCGCTCTCCCTGGTGCCCGAGAGGGTGGGGAGGGTCATGGCAGTCTGGCGGTGGCGGACGTGATGTGGGCGGCGTTGTAGGCTTTCCCCTCACAGACATCGGACACGACCGGGAGCCGACCCGGGGGTGGAGGCCGATCCACCTCTACAATGCGGCGCGTCAATCCCGCGTAAACACAGATCAAACATCTCAGAAATCAGGCGAAGGGCGACACATGCGTACCAGGAAATTCGGTGACTCGGGCCTGGAGACTTCCGTAATCGGATTCGGCGGCTGGCCCATGGGCCGCGGCCAGTACGGGGACCTGGATGACGACGAGGCGATAGCCGCCGTGCAGGCGGCGTTTGACGGCGGGATAACGCTGTTTGACACGGCGGCCGTGTACGGCTGGGGCTACGGCGAGGAGCTGATGGGACGCGCCATCAAGCCGCTGAAGCGGGAAGACATCGTGCTGGTGACCAAGGGCGCGCGGGAGTGGAAGGCGGATAGCTCAGACAACCGATCCGCCACCGTCGCTGACTCCGACCCGGACCTGTTGCGCGCCTCGATCGACGCCAGCCTGAAACGGCTTGGGACCGACTACATCGACCTGTTCTTGATCCACTGGCCGGACAAGACACGACCCTTCTCCGACCCGATGGAGGTGCTGGAGGAGGCGAAGAAGGCCGGAAAGATCAGGCACACCGGTGTGTCCAATTTCTCCGTCCCGATGATGGAAGAGTCGCTCCAGACCAGCCCCATCATCACCGACCAGATCGGCTACCACATCTTCGACAGGCGGCCCGAGGCGGACGTGATGCCGTTTGTGCAGTCGCACGGCATGGGCGTCATGGCGTACGGATCGATGGCGCACGGGTTGCTGACCGGGTCGTGGAGCGCAGACCAGAGTTTTGGTGAAGATGACTGGCGCAGGAACGGCGCCAACTTCGGTATCCAGAACTGGGGGCCGGACAACCTCGCGGCGAACATCGCCGCTGTGGAGAAGTTGAAGGGGATCGCCGCCGATCACGGCAAGACGATCGCGCAGCTGGCGATCGCCTGGGTGCTGGACAACCCGGCCGTCACCGTGGCGCTGGCCGGAGCGAAGAAGCCGGCGGAAATAATCGAAGACCTCGGCGGCGACTGGGACCTGCCCGACGGCCTCAAGAAAGAGATCGATGACCTGGTGCTGGGAGAAGGCTCCGGCGTGGGCCTGTCCGGGATGGAAATCGCAACGTAATGCTGATCGTCGACACGCACTGCCACGCCAGCCGCAACTGGTTCGAGCCGGTCGAGACGCTGCTTCACGTTATGGACGTGGACGGCGTTGACCACGCGCTGCTACTCCAGCACCGGGGCACCTACAGCGCCGACTACCTGTTCGATTGCTGCGAGCGTTTCCCGGGCCGGTTCAAGGCCGCGGTTCAGATCGATCCGAACGGTGACGACCAGGCCGGGGCGTTGACGAAGGAGGCCGAGCGCGGCGCCGGTGGCGTCCGGCTTTATGTCGGAGAGGACGGCTCGCCCCAGCAGCCCGGTTTATGGAAGCTCGCCGGTGAACTTGGCGTTGCGGTTAGCTCCCAGGGGCCGTTTGACGGCTTCCTGACGGACACCTACCGGTCGTTGATAGCGTCGGTCCCGGACACCCGGGTGGTGATCGAGCATTTCGGCAATGCGGGGCACGGCCACAAACCGCCGTACGACAGTTACCGGAAGTTGCTTGAGCTTGCGGAGCTTCCGAATACGACGATGAAACTCCACGGCCTCGGCGAGATCGCAGACCGGCCTGACATCCTGCAACCGGACTACCGAATCCAGAACATCCCGCCGTTTGTGGAGATGGCGGTAGAGGCTTTTGGTCCGAAGCGGCTTATGTGGGGCAGCGATTTCCCGCCGAGCGCCGGGCGAGAGGGCTACCACAACGCACTGGAAGGAATTCGGAGCCACCCGGCGCTGTCCGGGGGTGAGGATGCAGAGGAAGTGATGGGCCGGACGGCGGCGCGCGTGTTTGGATTTGCGGCCGGCGATGTTTGAGCCAGAGCCGCCTCCAGCTCCGCGAGACCTGAGTAGCCGGCTGTTCAATGCCGCGTTACTCAACGGCCGGACCTTTCGAGACCTCAACGAGGATGAACGCGCCAACGGGCAGGTGTACGCCCTTGTGGGAGCGGCGGCCATCGCGTCCGCGATCGGGTCGATGGACGACCCCGCCATCGCCGTCTCGAACGCGTTTCTGGTGGTCGCCGGGTGGATCATTTACGCCTACACAGCGGCGTTCCTGCGCGGTGTTTTATTCGATTCTATTCACGCTGAAGCGACTCGCCCGGGCATGTTGCGGGTTGTGGGCATCGCCTATGGACCCGCTCTGTTCAGGGTGTTCGGAATCATCCCGGACTTCGGCGACGTGATCTGGCTCCTGTCGACCATCTGGTTGCTGGTCGCCATTGCAGCCGGTTTAAAGACCACCCTGGGTTTCGGCAACTACTGGCCGCCCGCAGGCATTCTGGTCATAGGGATGATTTTGAACGGGTTGCTGTCCGGTCTCATCTTCGCGTTCTTGTGATCGACCTGAACCATCGAGGGGCGAGCAGTAGAAACCGGGCCATGTAACGCAGATCTGGAAAATCACAGCGGGAGAGCAGGCGATGGCAGATACGACC
>JADFRU010000057.1:0-7889 GCA_022561115.1 Chloroflexota bacterium
TGGCGGGCATGGGCAGTGAAGTGAAAACGATGTCCGCCCCGCGCGCAGCCTCTGCGGGACTTGACGCCCATGTCGCGCCGGCATCTTCCAGCGGCCGGCCGGCTTCTCGTGCGAGGTCGAACACGGTCAGATCGTGACCGCCCTCGATGACGTGCAGCGCCATGTGCCGGCCCATGTTGCCGAGCCCGATGAATCCGATCTTCATTCGGCTGTCCTTCTGTCTAGCTGCCCTTGAGTAATCAACCCCGGGCCCCTTCCTGAATCAGAAAAGCGTTCGTTGTCCGCTCCCTCCCCGGTCTGTGCACCTGTACAGCAGGAAGAAGGTCGGAGGTGGGTCGCGATCCGGCTGAGACGCCGGTAGTTAACCGCCCCCGGAACCCCCACCGGCATCAGGGGACGGCCGCGAGTATCACAGGCTCAAGGAAAGGTTGGTCACCCCTAGAAACCGACCGCAGCGCCGTCCTTGCGCGGCTCTGAACCGGCCACCAGCACCCCCGTTTCCGGGTCGCGTGAAACGATCTGTCCGCCGCCGTACCCGACGCGCTCGTACCCGTCTGCGATCTTCACCCGGTGACCGCGTCGTTGCAGGTCTTTCACCGTGTCCGGGTCAACTCCCGCCTCAAGCCCGATGGTGCCGGACTCCAGGAATACGCGGAAGCGAAGCGCATCGAGCGCCTGCTGCGAGTCCAGGTTGAAGTCGACCATGTTGGATATGACCTGCAGGTGGCCCTGCGGCTGCATGAACCCGCCCATCACGCCGAAGCTGAGCCACATCTCACCGTCGCGGGTGGCCATCGCCGGAATGATGGTCTGGAACGGCCGCTTTCCGCCCTTTACAA
Source organism: Chloroflexota bacterium (assembly GCA_022561115.1). GTDB lineage: Bacteria > Chloroflexota > Dehalococcoidia > Lucifugimonadales > Lucifugimonadaceae. The sequence continues at coordinate 840 of JADFRU010000057.1, forward strand.
AGTTCGGGTGGTTCGAGTCCAGGGAGAACAGCGCGCCACGGTTCTGGAGTGCGATACCCGTGGTCGGCACCACCATCCCGCTGCCGAAGCCTTTGAACAGGCTGTTGATGAAGGAACAGGCGTTGCCCTCGCCGTCCACAACCGTCAGGTAAACGGTGTCCGAGTTCGGGTACGGCATCCCGGATCCCACGTTTTCCATCGCCCGGCCACCGCTAATCAGCGTCCGGCGCTCGTCCGCCCGTTTCTTGTCCAGGAGCATCCCGATCGGAACCTCCGTAACCCGCGGGTCTGCGACGTAGTCCAGCGCGTCGCTGAAACCGAGTCGCATCGACTCGATCAAGTGGTGATAAGTGTCCGGGGACTGGAACCCCATGCCCGAGATGTCGAAGCCTTCCGCGATATTTAGCGCCATCAGGGCGGCGATGCCCTGGCCGTTCGGCGGGCACTCCCACACGTCGACGCCCCGGTACTCGGTGTGTATCGGCACGTCCCAGTCTGAGTGGTGGTCCGCGAGGTCTTTCGTCGTAATCCACCCACCCTCGGACTGGATGAAGTCAGACATCTTCTTGGCGATCTCGCCTTTGTAGAAGGCTTCGCTGCCGCCCTCGGCCACTATTTCAAGGGTGCGTCCCAGTTCCGGCAGACTGACCACCTCACCGTATTTTGGCGCCCGTCCCTTCGGAAGCATCTCGCGCCCGGACGGCCTGGCCGCCAGCTTCTCCTCCGCGCCCTGCCACTGGTTGGCGATGATCTCGGAGACGGGGAAGCCCTCGTGGGCGTACTTGATTGCCGGCTTCATCACCTGGGCCAGCGTCATCGTGCCGTCTTCCTTGAGCAGCGTCTCCCAGCCATGGACCGTGCCGGGGACCGACACGGAAAACGCGGCGTCCGGACCCTCCGTGGGGATGCCGGAATGGCCGCGACGCACAACATCGTCCCGGTTCGCGGCCGCCGCGGCCCTGCCGCTGCCGTTGAGTGCGCGAACACGTTTTTCGTCTGATTTCCACACCAGGGCGAACATGTCGCCGCCAACCCCGGTTGACATCGGCTCCAGCACATTTAGAGCGGCGGCCGTGGCGACCGCTGCATCGATGGCGTTCCCTCCGTCTTTGAGGATCTGCAATCCAACCTGGGCGGCGAGTGGCTGGCTCGTGGCGACCGCGCCGTTGCGAGCCAGGACCGATGAGCGGCGAGAGTGGAAGAAAGTCACGTTCACATCCTTAACGGAGAGCCCGGGGGAGACCCCGTACCACACGAACAAATCACGGGTGATTCAAAGACCGGCGCAATCCTACCAACAAAGCTACGAACGCGCCGATGCCGGTGTCACGCGCGCTGGCGTCTTCAAGCCCTGTCATGAGGTCGGGGTCCGCTCTGTCCGATGCCGTTCCGCGATAGCGCCGCCGGGCTCAATCATGTTTCTACGACATCTGGAGCAAGGTCAGGTCGCGTTACGAGCGCCTGAATGACGCGCTTGTTGTTCGCAGCGCCGGGACCTGTGGTCTTTGCGTCAACAGGCCCCAAATAAACGCCCCTCAGGGGCTAGCAGCCCAGCTGGTCCGCTAAATCGGTGAAGCCGCTCGCCGTGAAATCAAACGATGGATCGCCATCCAGGTCCGGCTTCTTTGCCAGCCCCGTACCGGAGCCAAACTCGTCCGGTCGCCTGACAAACGCCGTGCGCAGGCCCGTTGCGGCGGCGGCCCGAAGATCTCCGGGGTGGGCCGCCGTCATCATCACCTCGCTCGTCTTGAGCCCGAGCAACTCGGCGGCCTTCTTGTACGACTCCGGGTCCGGCTTGTAGTGCCCGGATAGCTCGGAAGACAGCACGCAGTCCCACGGCAGCCCGGCGCGCTTTGCCATGTTGGTGAGCAGGGCGACGCTCCCGTTGGACAGGGTGGAGATGATGAACTTGCTCTTCAGCCGGGTTAGCCCCTCGACAGCCTCAGGCCAGGGGTCAAGCCGGTGCCAGATGCGGTTCAGATGATCGGTCTCCTCTTCGCTCAAACCCTCGACACCGAACTGCACGAGCAGCTCGTCGAGGCGGCGACGGTGTATGGCGTCGATTCCGATCCAGGGCCACTCGCCGGTACGGACTTTGTTCATGCCCGGCCCGTAGCCGGCGCGCCACTCGTCTGCAAACAGGTCCGCGTCGATGTCCAGCCCCCGCTCATCTGCCAGCGCTGCGATCTCGCGCGATACGCTGCCGCGCCAGTCGACCACGGTCCCGAACACATCGAACGTGAGCGCCTTAACGTCTGAAATCGACATCGACTGCCTCCATCGCACCTTGAATATGGAATATGCCCGGCTCGCCGTGAACCGGCGAGAGGATCGTTCCGATCAGCGATCATCCCGATTATCTCTCAGCGATAACCGGATGTGTTGGTCGGGGTTAAATCAGCCCGGGAGAGGCACTGTGAGTTGACAGGACGGCGGGCGGATTCATCTGTCATATCATATCCCGGTCATTGATCTCATCGCCGGGTCAACCGCTCTGACCCGTGCGATCCCTTAACGCGTCCGCGGGTTAAACACGTCGTTCAGGGCGTCGCCGAACAGGCTCCATGCAAATATCAGGAGCCATATGACGATGATCGGCGCGAGCAGTTGTTCCGGGTGGTTTTGCATTACCGAGACGACCGACGTGCCGCGGCCCGAAACGTCCGCGATCATGAAGCCCAGGCTTGGCCTCGGCGGCTGCACCCCGATGCCCAGGAAGCTCAGGATTATCTCGCTTCCGGCGATGGCGCCCATGCCGAAAGACGCGGTCACGATGATCGGCCCGGTCACGTTGGGCAGGATGTGAGAGAACAACAGCCGGGGCGTTGATACGCCGACGGCACGGGCCGCCTCTATGTAGTCAGAGTTTCTGATGGCGAGCACCTGCCCGCGCACGAGGCGCATCATCCCGAACCATGCAAACGGCAAAAGGGCGACCGCTACCACGAAATAGTCCACGAACCCGGACTCTATGAGCCCCCCGAACGGACTCCAGTCGCGGAGATTGGTCCAATCCTCAAAGTCGCGCGTCCACTCGACAATACGCGGCCGTAGCGTGGCGGCGATCAGGATGACCAGCAGGATACCGGGGAACGCCGCGACGACCTCGCCAAAGCGCATTATCACGGCGTCAATCCTGCCGCCGAAGTAGCCCGCGACCAATCCCAGCGTTACGCCCAGGACCAGGCCGCCGGTGCCCACGGTGATGATCGTGAGGATGACCGTCGTCTGGATGCCCCAGACGGTGCGCGTGAAGATGTCCCGCCCCAGCCGGTCTGTCCCGAATATGTGATCTCTGCTCGGACCCTCCTGTGTGTGTAAAAGGTCCGTCTGCGAGTACGAGTGGGTCGAGATCGGTTTGGCGAATATACCGACCGCGTAGATGAAAAGGATGATCCCCAGCATGATCATCGCGATCTTCTTCCGTCGCAGCCTCCACCACGCCTCACGCAACGGGCTGCTACCGGAGGCAGGTGCGCTGGCCCGCGCTTCCCGGATATTACTTGCAAGGCGCATACCGGGTTACTGGTACCTGATCCGCGGGTCAATCACGGAATAAAGGATGTCGACAACCAGGTTGGCGATGACGAGGGAGGCGGCGCCGATCAGGGTCACCGCCATGATGACCGGGAAGTCGCGCGCAAAGATGGCGTCCAGCGTGAACCGTCCGACGCCCGGAACTCCGAAAATCAGCTCAACGATGAACGCGCCGCCCAGCAGTCCCGATAGCGAGAAGCCGATCAGCGTCAGGACGGGGATCATGGCGATTCGGGCGATGTGGCGGTAGTTGACCACGCGTTCCGGCAACCCCTTGGCTCGCGCCGTCCGGACGTAGTCCTGCCCCAGTACATCGAGCGTACTGGAGCGCATGATGCGCGTGAATACGGCGATGCCCGGCACCCCTATGACAAGCGCCGGCAGGATGATCTGCTTATCGAAAAATCCACCCCATCCAGACACCGCCACCCAGTCAAGTTTGAGCGCGAAGAAAATGATCAGGAAGGGCGCAGTAAGGAAAACCGGCATGGCGTTCATCGCCAGCGAGCCGGATACGACCGTCGGGTCGATCCACGTCCCCTGTTTCAGGGCGCTGTAAAACCCGAGCGGGATGCCGATACCGATGGTGATGATGGAGGCCGCCAGGAATAGCTGCGCGGAGACCTTCAGCTTGGGACCCAGGAGCTCCGAGACCCCCCGGCCCTGGAACTGGAAGCTATCACCGAAGTCGCCCTGGAGCGCATTCCAGACGTAACGTCCGTACTGCACGTACACCGGATCGTTAAGGCCGCGTGACTCACGAAGCCGCTCGGCGCGTTCCTCGGTGAAACGCTGGCCAAGCTGTATCTGCACCGGATCGCCCGGGCCGTAGTGTCCGAGTGTAAACACGATGGCTGACACCGCCAGCAGCAGCACCGGCGTCCACAACATTCTCCGCACGATATAGGCGAGCATGTGCGGGACTGTGCCTCCAACGGCGGCTAGCGGTCAACCCCCGGTGAATCGCCGGGGGCGGGATTATTCAAGGTCGATCAGCGGTCCGGCGCCGAGGCCGGACCGCACACGGAACGTATTGAGGGCCTATTCCTTGATCCACACGTCCTTGAACACCTCTATCGTCATCGGCAGGAAGTTGTAGTCCTGGACGCGCTGCTTGATGAGCGCCAGGCCCTGGGTGTCCCACCAGACCGGCAGCCATGCGACGTCGTCAATGATCAACTGTTCGGCTTCCTGGTACATCTGCGTTCTGAGCACAACGTCCTGCTCGGTCCGCGCCTGCTCCACAAGCCGGTCGACCTCCGGGTTCGAGTAGTTGCCGTCGTTCCGCGGGCTTTCGCTGTGGAACAGGATGTCTATCCAGTCCTGCGGGTCCGGGTAGTCGGCCTCCCAGCCGCCGAAGAACGCCTGCAGCCGGTTCCTGTAAAGGTCCTGGAGATAGGTGGCGAACTCCACCTGCTGGATCTCGACCTCCACGCCCAGCGTCTGGCTCCACATATCCGCCATCACCTCGATAGACAGGCTCGGAGAGCCGCCGGTTCCCTGCGTGGTGATGACGATCCGCTTGTCACGATCACTGAGCGTTGGGTATGACGATTCAGCCAGCAGGCGCTGCGCCTTGACCGGGTCGAATTCGAGTGTTCTCAGGTTCTCGTTGAAACCGGGGAACAGCGGCGGCAACACGCCGCCCGCCGGCCGGACAAGCCCGGCGAACACCTGCTCTGCGATCAGTTCTTTGTCTACGGCATGGGCCAGCGCCTGCCGGAACTTCACATCGTTGAACGGTGGCTCTTCGACGTTGAAGCCGATGTAGCGGGTGACAAACCCCGGTGGGACGCTGACCAGGTCCCGGTTGAGCGCCTCATTCGGGTCTTGCACGCGTTCAAGGTCGGCCAGCCCGACGCCGGTGAGGTCGATCTCGTCCGCCTCGTACATCGCCATGGCCACGCCACCGGCCAGGTTGATGAAGACCTCGTCAAGGTATGCGAGCCGGTCGTAATAGTTTTCGTTGCGGGCCAGGATCATCCGCTCGCCGATGCGGTACTCCTTGAGAATGAAGGGTCCGCTTCCAATCGGGTTGTCCGTCCAGGTTCGTCCGCCGCTCTCGACGTTGTCCTTTTTCAGTGCGAACGCGGTCGGGTAGGTGAGCTTGGCCAGGAAGTAGGCCTTCGGGGCGTCGATGCGCAGTCGCAGAGTCCGGTCGTCAAGCACCTCGATACCGGACGCTGATGTCGCGTTGCCGTCGATGATGGCCTGCACGCCGATGATGTCCGCCAGGTAAAGCTCAGCGACGGTCGACTCGGTATCCGGGTTGGCGGCGCGCTCCATCGCCCATTTGAAGTCGGAGGCGGATATTGGCGTGCCATCACTGAAACGCGCGTCGTCGCGGATCGTGAATGTGTAGACGGTCCCGCCCTCGCTAACGTCCCAGGTCTCGGCGATGTCCGGGACGATCTGGAGGTTATTGTCCAGGCGGACCAGGCCCGAGAACAGTTCGAGCACGATCCGGGCGGAGGAGGTGTCGCTCACAAGGGCCGGGTCCAGCGTCGGCGGGTCCCCGCCGAGCACCCTGAGCGTGCCGCCGTATCTATCTCCGGCGGTGGCCTGCACCGCGCTCGCCGTCGGCGTCGGGTTGCCGCCCAGCGCGGGGGAGATCTCGATACCGGAAGCGAGGTCGGCGGTGGCCGATTGCGCTGGATCAGATTCCGAAGGCGAATCGTCGCCCCCGCCGCACGCCACCGCGCCGATGAGTACCAGGGTCAGGCCCGTTACGATCAACTTTCGAAGCATTCGCCTCGACACCTCGTTCTGCCGGGCAGCGCGGCGTGGCGCCGCGTCGCCCCCTAATGGTTCGGGAATCGTCCGGAACCGGCTTGTCATCGGACGGAGCAGTCCGGATTCGATGGTCCTGACCAATCTCCTGATTTCAGGGGATTTCAGGGATTCAGTTACTGGGAGTTACTACGTTGTACACGACTGACCGGTTTGGGGGCATCGGTGCAACGCGACTCAAGATTCCGAAACTGCGCCCACTGAGTGCAGCAAGTACGCCTCCAACAGCCCGTCCAGGTCACCCTCAAGCACCCCCTCGGCGTCCGCCGTCTCGTACCCGGACCGGTGGTCTTTCACCATCTTGTAAGGATGCAGCACGTAGCTTCGCACCTGTCGTCCCCACTCGGGAGATATGTGCTCGCCCTTTAACTTGAGCCGGTGTTCTTCCGCCTCCTGGATCTGGACATCCATGAGCCGGGCCGTGAGAATCTTCATCGCCACGGCCTTGTTTTGAAGCTGTGATCGTTCGTTCTGCACCGACACGACGATGTTGGTCGGCAGATGCGTTATCCGGACGGCAGTATCGTTCTTCTGGACGTTCTGGCCGCCGTGGCCGCCGGCCCGGAAAGTGTCGATTCTCAGATCATCCGGGTTGATCTCTATGGTGGTGTCCTGTTCCTCCGGTTGCGGCAGAACCTCGACCAGTGCAAACGTTGTGTGGCGCATGTGGTCGGCGTCGAACGGGGAGAGTCGCACCAGCCGGTGGACGCCGCGTTCGGACTT
>JADFRU010000058.1:0-7853 GCA_022561115.1 Chloroflexota bacterium
TCCTGAGCGCCCAGCGCCTGCTCCAGGTGATCGAGTTCCGCCAATCCGACCAGGACGCCGGACACGTTCGGGTTGGACAGCGCGTAGCGTATCGCGATCTGGGCCCGGGTGCCCTGAACGTCGCCAACGGCTTCGACGATCATCCTGGTGCGGGCCTCATCGGCCGCAACGTCCCCACCGGGCGCGACCGGGACCTCGCGGCCGTGCCTGACGTCTGTCGCGATCACCCCGGCCGCGAGAACGCGAATGTTCATGACGGCGACGCCGTGATCGGCGCATTTGTCGATCAAGTTGCCGAAATCGTACGCCGACCAGTCAGATGGCACGGCGCGGCCGGCACTCGGGTTCAGCAGGTTGTAGTAGACCTGCGCCGAGTTGAATCGCTCGCTTTCAATAACCCTGTGAAGCGCTGACCTCTCACCTGTCGCTGTGAACCCCACGAATCGCGTCAATCCCTGGTCGACCAGCCGCTGCAGGCCATCGGCCACCCCGTCAGCGCCAAGAACGTCGTCCAGCGCTACCGACCCCGGAAACCAGCCGCGCTCCTCGGAGACACGGTTGTGCAGCTGGAACACGTCCACACTGTCCCGCTGGAGCCGCTCCAGGCTTTCGTGCATCGAACGCTCAATCTGGCCCGGTATGTCACCTTTTTCTGGGTCGACGCTGAACTTGGTGGAGAGGTAGGGCTGCTCTTCCTGCGGGATCTCTTTCAGAAGCCACCCGAGCGCCTTCTCCGACAGGCCATTGCCGTAAGAGGCGGCTGTGTCTATCCAGTTGATGCCGCGATCCAGGGCCGTGCGTATGGCGGTGCGGCGCGTTTCATCGTCGGCGTCGATCAGGATGCCGCCCACGGCGCCGGCGCCGAACACGATCTCAGATATCTCAAGGCCGGTATTCCCGTACGGTCGGTACTTCATGCTCTTGCTCCGTGTCTGGCGCGTCTGGCCGTCGTTCGTTAAGCGGTTATCTGATTGGAATAATCCGGAAAATGCGCTGAGACATCTCATCTGCCCGCGAGATCAGCCTCAAGGACGTGTGTAGCGCTGCAGAGCGTCCAGGTGCTCGTCGTAATCGAACACCGGGTTCAGAAGCAGATGCTCGGCCCCGGCGTCAATGATGGCGTCTATCTGCTCGTAACAGTGATCGGCGGGCCCCCAGATCGATACCCGGGCCGCCATCTCCCGGTTCCCGTAATGGTGCCCGAACCAGCCGGCAAGCCGTCGCTCGGCGCGGTCGGCGTCGTCGTCGATGGCGACGTACACCCTTTTCGATACCGGGAAGTTCGCGAAATCCTTTCCCTCGGCTTCCAGCGCACTCCTCAGGACCCCGACACTCTCCTTGAAATCGTCGGCGCTGGAAGAGCCGGGCCCCATCCAGCCATCGCCGTATTTAGCGGCACGCCGGATGGCCGGCTCCGCCCGCGCGCCGAACCATACAGGGGGCCGTGGTTTCTGGACGGGTTTCGGCGCCATCGGCGTGCCGGACAGGCTGTAAATCTCACCCTCAAACTCCGCGAATTCGTCCTTCCACAGAGCGTCAATCACACTCAACGCCTCCATGAACCGCCGAACCCTGCGTCCGGGCTTCATTCCGTACGCCTCGGCGTTCGCGTCGCCACCGCCCAGTCCAATGCCAACGGTTAACCGCCCGCCGGACAGTACGTCTATTGTCGCCAGCGTTTTCGCCAGTTGCGGCGGGCTACGGAGCGGGAGGACAAGGACCGATACGCCGAGACGCACCTTCTCCGTCACGGCGGCGAGATAGGACAGCAGGGCCAGCGGTTCCAGGCTATGGCTCGTGCCGATGATCCGTTCCTGCACCCAGAGGCTGTCGTAGCCCATCTGTTCAGCACGTATCGAGACGTCCCGGACGACTGCAAGATCGATGTTGCCGTCCGGAAAAACCTGCGGCACGGCGAATCCGGCTCCACTGAATCCCTGGTCCACTTCCAGCCTCCTGCAAAACGGCGACAAGGTAAAGCAGCGACAAGAGAACCCGGTTCAGATCCCGCGTCACGCTGATGGGAGCGCAGCTTACCGCGGCCGGACCCGTAATCCACGCCGGCGTTCGGATCACCAGGTCCGCGCGGGGCATCGCATACGCCCGGCGTCTACTCAGAATCAGGCGTGTTGACCATGCGGAATGCGACCGGGCGCAGCAGTGACGCTATCTCGGATGCAAGATCGTCCGGGGCGCCGCAATCACGGAGAGCGCCCTCCATGTGATCTATCCACCTGGCAGCGCCGGACTCTGTTACCCGGAACGGCGCGTGCCGGCGGCGTAATTGCCAGGGGCCGATCTCGCTTGAGTAACGCGGCTCTCCCCCGAGCCACTCCTCAAGGAACAGCTTCTGACGAGCGCGGCCCACCACCATGTTTGCCGGGAACACCGGCCGCAACTCCGGGTCTCCATCGATCCGATCGTAAAATCGGTCAACCACTTTTTCGATGTTGTCGCGCCCGCCCAGCGCCTCGAACAAACGCCGTCGCGTGCCGGGGCCGCCCAGCGTCGGCCCGCCGCCCGGGCCCGTATTCAGAATGGGCAAGTCCTGCGCAGCGCTTCGCCGCCCGTCCGGGTCCGGTTTGTTGGCGGGTCCTCCCGGCCCCCCTGGCCCGTTGGTCATCCGGGCCGCGCTCCAGATCGAATCCCCGGCGAAACCCGAGGTGAAACCGGGAACAGCCACAAGGGAACACCGCATCGCCGGCCCATCAGATCGCGTACCGCTTGAGCAGGTTTCGTGCGATCACCAGGCGCTGAATCTCCGATGTGCCCTCGCCGATAATCATCAGCGGCGCGTCGCGGTAGAACCGCTCCAGCGGCAGGTCCTTGATGTACCCGTAGCCGCCGTGGATACGCATCGCGTCCATCGTCACCTCGGCGCAGATCTCGGATGCGTACAACTTGGCCATCCCCGCTTCCAGGTCGATCCGCGCCCCGCTGTCTTTTTTTGCTGCCGCGTCGTAGGTCATGAGTCTTGCGGCGTGGATCTTGGTCGCCATGTCCGCCAGCATGTTCTGGATCGTCTGGCGCTCGGCGATCTTCTTGCCGAAGGTCTCGCGTTCCTGTGCGTACTTGATGGCCAGCTCAAACGCGCCGGTGGCGACCCCGACAGCACGGGCGGCGATGTTGATGCGCCCCGTCTCCAACGCCTCCATCACGTGGTAGAAACCCTTGCCCTCTTCACCGCCGACCAGTCGATCTGCCGAAATCCTGTAATCCTGGAAAATCAGCTCGGAGGTGTCCACGCCGCGGTACCCGAGCTTGTTCAGGTCACGGCCAGCGGTGAAACCCGGGCCCTTCTCTGCGATGAAGGCGCTGATACCGCGGTGCTGCGGGACTATAGCCGTGTCGGTCTTCGCGAGCAAAAGGAAAACGTCGCCGGTCCGGCCGTTGGTGATAAACAACTTGTTGCCGTTCACCACGTACTCTTCGCCGTCCTTGACGGCCGTCGTCTGCAAACTGGCGACATCGCTGCCGCCGCCGGGCTCGGTTAACGCCAGTCCGCCGCGCTTTTCACCGGACGCCAGCTTTGGCAACCACTCCCGCTTCTGTTCCTCTGTGCCGTTGCTTACGAGGGCGGCGGTGAGGATGGAGTGCGTGCCGATCGGCGCCGTGATCGACATCCAGCCCTTGCACAACTCCTCGAAAATCATCGCGTACGTGGTGTAGTCCAGCCCCAGCCCACCGTATTCCTCGGGCACCGTAATGCCGAACAACCCCATCTCCGCCATCTGTTCCACGAGTTCGGTGGGGTAGGTGTCGTTCTCGTCGTGCTCGGCGGCCTGTGGAATCACGTCCTTCTGGACGAACTCTCGTACGGTTGCGATTATCTGGCGGCGGGTCTCTTCAAGTTCAGCGGTGGTCATTGTTGATCCTGTTTGCTCTGGCTGCGCGCCGTGGGGTTTCGTACCCGGAATTGTGCGACGCAACGGGGCGCGCGGCAAGGTGCCGGTGCATCTCATGGCGTGACGCGTCGTGCTAGCGGGGGCCGCACGATAGAATCCCGGACCATGAGCGCAGTTGAGAAACTTCTCGCAGGCTTCAAATCCGGCACGTTACTACGGCCTTCGGTTGACGTTCCGAACTCAGTGGACCTGTCCCGGGCCGTCGCGCGGCTCTGCGGCGACGCCATGTACATGGAGAACTCGGCGGACGGAAATCCGGCGGGCGCCGGTTCTGTTGACGAGATCGCCGGGGTCATCGGACCGTCGGAGCACCTCGTGTTCGTCATGGCGGACGGACTGGGCATGACGCTGCTGGAGACGCTCGACGAGAGCGCGTTCCTGCGCCGCCACCTGGCACAGGAGTTGCGATCGGTATTCCCGTCCACCACGGCCGCTGCGCTGACGACACTGGCAACCGGCGCCTGGCCCGGGAAGCACGCCGTAACCGGTTGGTGGACCCATATAGCGGAGATTTCCGGCCCGGCGACGGTCCTCCCCTTTGTAAGCCGCGTCACCGGCGCTCCGCTCGCGGAGCATGGCGTTACCGCTGAAACCGCGTTCCCGATCACATCCCGCCTCTCCTCTTTCGATCGAAGCGTCATGGGTATCCTCCCAGACAACCTGGTCCGCAGCATCTTTTCCGGGTACTCGCTGGGCCGGGCGATCAGACGGGGTTACGGCTCGATATCTGACGGAGTAGACCGCGTGCTGACCCGGCTTCAGAACGCGTCAGGCCCTTCCTACACCTATCTGTACTTGCCGCAGATCGATTCCGCCGAGCACACGACGGGCGTCCACTCCGGCGCTACCCGTGCCGCGCTGGATGACGTGAACAGCGGACTGGAACGCCTGGCCGCCGCAATGCCGGAAACGGCAACCCTCGTGGTCACGTCTGACCACGGTCACCTGGACGCCTTTCCGGCCGAGCCGATGTTGATCCGGGAGGATGACGAGATCGGCCGGATGCTTCGTTTCGCGCCGTCCGGGGATGCCCGCGTCAACTACTACCACGTGCGTAGCGACGTGATCGGCCGGTTCGCTGATGCGTTCGCCGGCAGGATGCCGGAACAGGTAGCGCTACTCACGCCGGATGAGCTGGAAGAACTTGAGCTTCTCGGGCCGGGCGAACTTTCTGCGCTCACGCGTGCCCGTATCGGTGACTACATCGCCATCTCCACGGACGCCGCCGTGTTCGCGTGGGCGTACAGCGGCACCGATGGGCCGGACATGTCGCGGCTCGTTTCTCATCATTCCGGCCTGTCTCCAGACGAGATGCGCATCCCGCTGATAGTTTCCGGAGCCGGCTGATCCGGGAAAACCCCAATCGTCCGCAGCGCGCACCCGGTAGCAGCGCCAGTTTTTGCGTCGCAACGTCGCAACTACGCCCATGCTGAAATTGGGGTGTCTCACGCTGACGCAGGTGAATCCAGGTGCCAGACTCAGGCACGCCCTTCAGACTTGTCGATCAATCGCGCCACCAGCACACCCGGGAGTAGACGGACGCATGCGCCAGGAATTCGTCAACCCGTTCCTCACAGCAGCCCAGCATGTCTTCAAGGTCGAACTCGGCCAGGAACTCGTGTTCAAAGGCGCCCGGATGGCCGATGACACGATGACGAGCGAGGACATCACCGCGTTCATAGGCGTGACAGGCCGGCTGGAAGGCAACGTTTTTTACGGGTTCAAACGGGGAGTGGCACGGGCAATCCTCACCATCATGCTCGGCAAACCGCCCTCAGGCATGGACCAGATGGCGCTGTCAGCGCTCGGCGAGCTGGCCAACATGATTACCGGTAACGCCGCCATCGGGCTCGCCGGAGCAGGCTATTCGACCGAGCTCACGCCGCCCACATTGATCCAGCCGAAGGGCAGCAAGTTCACGACCCTCGGCTGCCCGCAGATTGTGGTCGATCTTGAAAGCGAATGCGGACCCTTCCCCGTGCGCATCAGCCTGCGCGAGAACGAGCAGGCTCTGGCCGCCTGAGGTTGGCGTCTGGAAAATTAGTCTCCCGGCCGTCTCGCCAGCCCGGCCGGGCGACGGTATCCTCTCAGTTCCTGGTGAAATTCCTGGGTGAATTCCTGGCGGGTCTCCGGCCGATCTTGAGAGTGTTCAGGGCGCGCCCGTCTGCCAGACGAGCATTGACGGGGGACACATGGGGGACTCGCAGGACGCGTCCGCGGATATGCCCGGCGCGGAATACGCAGGCCAGGCGATGGACCGCGAACGCTTCATCACTACGGCAGCACGGCTCGCGGCGGAGGTCTATGACTTTCATCACCGCTGGGCCCTGGAGTCAGGCGCGCCCGTCGAGGTGATGCGCCGGCGTGCGCCGATGCTTGACGAAGAGGTCCGTGAGCTGCGGGAAGAGGTTGAACGGCCGGAGCCTGATTTTGACGAGACAGCGATGTCGGAAGAGGCGGCGGACGTGCTGTTCGTCGCCCTCGGTCACATGGAGCAACTCGGCGCTGCCGGGCTGGCGGGGATGGAAGCGGTCACCGCCAAGAACATCGCAAAGACCACAAAATCTCATTTCCTGCACCCAGACACCGGCAAGGTAACGCGCCGAAATCGGCCCGAGCCGAGTCTCCTTGAAAACCGGGAACCCGGGGAACCCGGGACGGGAGTCAGGGGGGCCCGGCATGAAGATCACCGGGATCAAGACGTTCGAGATCGCGCCGGGGGAGATCGTTGGTCCGGGCCGGACCTGGCTTTTCGTGCGTGTCGATACTGATGAGGGGATAAGCGGCTGGGGCGAGGCGACAAACTCGGGCGCTGGATCAAACACGCTTATCAGCACCGCCCTGGACCTCGTTACGCAAGACCTGGTTGGCGAAGACCCGGCGGATATTGAGCCTATCTGGCATAAGCTGTTCCGCCGATTCAGCTACCTGGGTTCGCGCGGGCTGCCGACGGCGATGACGGCGGGTATCGACATAGCCCTGTGGGACATAAAAGGGAAGGCCACCGGACGCCCGGTTTATGACCTTCTCGGCGGCCGCTTCCGGGACGAGGTTCGCCTGTACGCGAACTCATGGTTCGAAGGTTGCGAGACGCCGGACGATTATGCGCGGGCCGCCCGTGAAAGGGTGCTTCCAGCGGGCCACACAGCCCTGAAACTGGACCCGTTTCGGGAGATGGTGGCGACCCACCACATGTTTGCGGAGGGCCAGATATCGCCGGCCGGTGAACAGGAGGGTTACGACATCGTCGCCGCCATCCGCGAGGCGGTCGGGCCGCAACACGAGATCCTGATCGACGCTCACGGCCACTTCAATGTTCCGACAGCGATCCGCCTGGCAAACAACCTGTTCGAGCGGTACAACATCGCGTGGTTCGAGGAGCCGGTGCCCCCGGAGTCGTATGACGCTTTAAAACAGGTCCGTGAGAACACCAACGCCCCGCTCTGCGTCGGCGAGCGCCTCTACACGCGGTTCGATTTCGTGCCGCTGTTCCGGGACCGGCTGGTGGACTATGTGATGCCGGACACGATCTGGTCAGGCGGCATCTCGGAGATCAAACGGATCGCAACCATGGCCGAGGCGTACTACATACCGATCTCGCCGCACGCTGTGCCCTCCGGGCCGCTCGCGCTGATCGCATCGGCGCACGTCATGAGCTCGGTGCCCAACTTCTACCGGCAGGAGCACGGCATGCGCGCCATCCCCGTCCAGAACAGTCTTCTCACGGAGCCGATGGACATCGCCGACGGCGTGATCAGGCTGAACGGCAAGCCGGGATTAGGGTACGAGATGGACGAGGACGAGCTGCTGTCGCGGGCGGTGTAGCGGCGTCAGGGAGATTCATCTCTCTCTGCGAAAGGATCGGGCCTCAGGACGCGGGCGAGGGCTTCAGGACGCGGTGGAGCGGGTCCCGGCTGCTACAACGTCGCCACCGGATGGGTCCTTCGA
>JADFRU010000059.1:0-7840 GCA_022561115.1 Chloroflexota bacterium
GTCCGGGCAACCCGGGGCCCTCGTATATGAACGCCGTGTAGAGCTGGACTGCGGAGGCTCCGGCCTCCAGTAACCGCCATACCTGGTCAGCGGAACCAACTCCGCCGCAGGCGATAAGTGCGGTCTCTCCGCCCAGCTCACCACGCGCTTCGGCAATCATGCGCGCTGTGTCTTCAAACAAGGGAGCGCCGGAGAAGCCGCCTCGTCCGACGGCCAGGCGGGCGTCCTCAACCGGGTGTGTGTTTGCGATCACCAGCCCGTCCGCCCCGGCGTCGATGGAGGCATGAGCCATCGGCATGATCTCGTCCCGTTCCTCATCGGAGCGCCACGGCGGCAGCTTCACGAACAGGGGACGGTCACGTTGTGCGACAAGGGTTTCCACAAGTCGCCGGAGATTGTCCGGCTCGTGGAAGGTGCGAAGCCCGGCGGTGTTCGGGCTGGATACGTTCACCTCGATGCCGGCGACGAGGGGTTGCAGACGCCGGTGACATTCTGCGATGTCGGCGATCTCGGTTCCCGAAACACTGACCATGATGCGGGAGCGCCTGTCGCCGGGCAGTTTGCGAAGCCTTCGTTCTGCGGCGTCCAGGCCTTCGCCGGGGAAACCCAGTGCGTTTAGCAGGGCGCGGCGGCGCGGCTCACGGATGACACGCGGTCGCGGGTTTCCGGACCGCGGGTCCCGGGTGACCGTCCCGCCGGTGGCGAACCCGAACCCGAGGTCAAGGAGGCCGGGCAGGAACTTGCAGTCCTTGTCCAGTCCCGCTGCGACGCCCAGGGGGTTCGGGAAGTTTAGCCCGGCGACCGGGGTCGCAAGGCGATCATCACGCGTCGATAGGATCGGCGATATGGCGGACCAGAAGGGTGTTGCACGAAGGGCGTAGTCTCCCAGCCGATGGGCTGTTTCGGGCGAAAAACGGAACAGCAGCGGTCGTGCAAAATTGCTGTACAACCCCATATGGTCCGGGTTTCAATCCTTTGAGAAATGATCATGTGGTACCCGTAAAACGCCGGAATCCCCACGATCCCTGGATTCCAGGGATCGTGGGTAAACGGTGCGGGTATACGATACAGGCTGGCGCTCTTACTCCAACCGCGGAAGTTCCATGCGCCAGCCCCGCAGGATTAACCGGTTCCACAGGATTAAACAGATAGAAGGCCGCCGTTCCATGGACCTCATATTCGAGCGTGGTGATCCGAACGCCCCGCGTGGTCACGCGCTCGTGTACTTCCGGGACACGGCGAATCCGGAATCGATCGCAGCGACCTACCTGATCCTTTTGCCGGTAAGCGTTGACCTCAAGAAGTACGTGCCGCCGTTCCTTGCGGGCCAGATGCCGATGGGTGGAGCGGCGGATCTTTCCGCGTTCGCATTTCCGCCCGCGCCTGAATCAGTGGAGAGTCACAGTTTCCTGGTGTCGATCGCAGAGGCGCGCTCGGATGACCTGATTTTTGGCGGCAACCGTCCGTTGTCGGATGCGGCCAGCCTGATGGTGGTTATCGGCGAGGTTCTCAGCGAGTACGGTGATCGGTACCACGCCGCGGGACGTTCACCCGCTGAACTCGCCGGGACCGGAGACGCGCTGGCGGAGTCCGCGTTCACGGTGGACGACGCGCCGTACTCTGCGATGAGCGAGGCAGATCAGCTGAACGAGCTGACCAAGTTCACCGGACGCCTGAGATATGCCGCCGAGGGCGGCGATACCGAAACGGCCGGCGAGGCGACCGCGCATATGCGGGCCATAGCGCTCCACGTCGCAGAGAACCGGTTTATCGACAGGTTGATCAATGCGGCGCTGGATAAATCTGAGGTCGGCGGGAAGCTGGCGCAGCTTTACCTTGAACGTGCTTACGCGTTGTACCAGGAGGACTATCTGCGCGTTAAGTCACTTGACGAGGACATCGAGCGCGTCGGGTCATAACCCGGACTTTCCGAACTCCTCCCGGGACAGGGTCAACCGTTCAGCCGTTAATCGGCGAGCGCTTCTCGAAGGTGCGCCATCGACAGGTTTCCGCCACTTGCCACAACAACCACGCGCTTTCCGGCCAGGCGGTCCTTCAGCTTGATCGCTGCGGCGAGCGATACCACGCCCGCTCCTTCAACCAGCGAACGGGCGTGCTCAAGGTAGTGGACTATGGCGGTCCGTATCTCCTGTTCCGATACGAGAGCGAAGGACCGCACATGCTGGCGCAGGATGGAGACCGGCAGCTCGTAGGAATGCGCCGTCGCCAGTCCTTCCGCTGCGGTGGCCATTTCCGCCTCCACGAGACTGTCGCCCTCCCATGACCGGAATACCGATGGAGCGGCCTCCGCCTGGACAGCGATCACCTCGGTAGAGGGTGACACCGCCGCGGCGACTATCGCTGCGCCAGAGCAGCCGCTTCCCGCGCCGACTGGAACGATCAGGACATCGATATCTGACAGGTCTTCGAATATCTCAAGGGCGTACGTGCCGACACCGGCGATCAACATCGGCTCGTTGGCCGAGTGAACGTGGCGCATCCCTTTTTCGGCGGCGAGCTGGATCGAGAACTCGTGAGACTCGTCGAACGTTTCACCGTGCTGGATGATGGTTGCGCCAAGGTCCTTCATCGACTGGAGCTTGCCGGGATTGACCATCTCCGGCACGACGACCGTCACAGCCGCTCCGAAGGTCTTTCCGGCGAACGCAACCGACTGGCCGTGGTTGCCGGTTGAGGCGGATACCAGCCCGCGGGCAAGCTCGTCAGCGTCCAGCCGCGAGACCAGGTTGACGCCGCCGCGGGGTTTGAACGACCCCAGGATCTGATGGTTTTCGTGCTTCACCCATAGCTCTGTTCCCGGTCCGACGAGCCGTCCCAGCGCCGGGTACTGGCGGAGCGGAGTCCGATGTATGTAGGGAGCGATACGCCGATGGGCGTCGATCACGTCACGAAGGATTGGTGGTTCCTGCAATGAAATCCTGCCTGTTTGAATACTGCACCGGCCGGGCATGGTGAGGATGTGGGGCGCGAACGGCGCGTCGGCGCCGCGTGGGCGCACGGGCGCCGCTGGCCCGGAATTGTATCGGGGCACGGGGTACGCGTATGAGGGCTGCGCCCGGTCAAAATGCGTCCCGTCGCCCATGGGTCCCAGATCCTAGCGGGTATATACTCCAGACTAGATCGACAGGTGATCTCCATCGTCCGCGTAGCCGTTGAACGTCAGCGCTTCGGACGATATGCACTCCCGCCCGCGCCAGATTCATGAAACCTCCACGGGCGGTCCGGCTGTTCTCCGACATCGGGGAAAGCACGGACCGGAGACCATCCCGGCTGTGAGGATGAATGGCTGCATCTGAACCAACTCCAGGGCGACGGCATTCGTCAATTGATGAAGCATTGCCCCCTGACCGCGGGTCTCTAAACTCTGTTCCATCCGGGGCTTCAGTCCCGGGCGGGACGAACGCCGCCACTTCCCGGGTCTTACCGGAGAGCGGCGTCAGGCGATTGTTCAACCGCACCTTTGAATCACTGAGCATCCGGGACTACCGTTTGCTCTGGTTTAGCATGATGACCGGGATGAGCGGGACGCAGATGCAGATGCTGGCGCGCGGCATCCTGGTCTACGACATCACCGGATCGTTCGCTCTTACGGGGATCGTGAGCGCCGGGTTTGCGCCTGCGATGTTGATCGGCTCCGTTATCAGCGGAACACTGACCGAACGCGTTGAGCGCCGGAAGATGATCCAGGCCACTCAGCTCGGCCAGGTAGTGCTGGCGCTTTCGATCGGGATCCTTGTTCTCACTGACCTGATCATCTGGCAACACATCCTGGTTGCGTCGATATTGCAGGGCGGAATATTCGCGTTCATGATGCCGGCCAGGCAGGTGATAATCCCGAAGATCGTCGGGAAAAAACTCATGACCAACGCCATGTCGCTCAACTCTGCGGCGATGAGCTTCACGGCGATGGTGGCGCCTGCGGTCGGTGGCGTGCTGTACGGAGTTATCGGGGCTGAGGGCGTGTACTTTCTCGTGGCCGCCCTGAACCTGGCGGCGATCGGATTGACCGGCATGTTGCCGAAGTTCCCTCCGGATCCAAACGTAATTCGCCGCTCGATCCTCTCCAACACCATTGAAGGGATCGTTTACGTACGGCGCAACCGGACCCTGATGTCCGTGATCGCGTTCGTCGCTATCGGCACGATCCTCTCGATGCCGTTCAGGATGCTGTTGCCTGCGATATCGAGCGATGTGTTTGGCGCTTCTGAGTTCAAAACCGGAGTCCTCGTAGCCCTTATGGGCGTTGGCTCATTGATCGGGGCGCTCGGGATAGCGGCGCTGCGCCAGGGTCAGCGGCGAGGCCTGGTGTTGATATCGTCGGCGTTCGTATCGGCAGTTGCCCTGATCATTTTTGCGGGCTTCCCGATCTACTGGGTCGGCCTGGTCATAATGATCTTCATGGGCATCGGGGAGGCCGGCCGGTTCGCTCTCGGACAGGCGCTCTCGATGGAGTTGACCGACGACGAACACCGGGCTCGGGTCGCCAGCCTGTTCCAGATGACGTTCGGGCTCATTCCCATCGGCATCGTTCCCGTGTCGATCGCGATGGAGTTGTATGGCGCCGAACAAACGCTGTTCGTGCTTGGCCTCGTACTGTTGGCTACCAGCTTGCTGTCGTTAGGGTTGATGCAGCGACTGCGGCGGCTCGGTTGAGCGAGACGCTTGCCGGCCACGGAGTAGGATAGGCCGGAGACGAGGAGTCCCGGCAAAGAGGGAGAATGGCTGCTTCCGAACCGAATTCAGGGCAAACGGCTTCGCATACCAGCGAAGCCCGTCCCCCTGATCGCGGCTCGGCGAATGTGGTGGCCCCGTCCGGCGCGCCCATCTCCCCTGACACAGACCTGGGGTCGCAACGAGATGACCCGGAAAGCGGTCTCCAAAGAGTTCTGAACCGGACCTTTGAGTCGCTCCGGAACCGTCAATTCCTTTTTCTGTGGTTCGGCATGCTGTCCGGCATGAGCGGGACGCAGATGCAGTTCTTCGCCCGCGGCATCCTCGTATTTGAAATTACTGACCAGAACTTCCTGCTGACCGGATTGGTCGGTGTCGGTTTCGGACCGGCCATGCTCATCGGATCCATCGTCGCACCGGTAATCACGATGCGCGTGGAAGGCCGCATCATGATCCAGGTGGTGCAGGTTGGTCAGGTGCTGCTCGCTGGCACCGTCGCCGTGTTGCTTCTCACCGACACGCTTATCTGGCAGCACCTGCTCATAGCGTCGGTCGTGCAGGGCGGGTTTTTTTCATTCATGATGCCGGCCCGCCAGGTGATGATCCCCAAGATGGTTGGCCGGGACTTGATGTCCAATGCGATGTCGCTAAACGCCGCCGCCCTGAGTCTGACGGCGATGGCGGCGCCCGCGGTGGGCGGCGTCCTGTACGCGCTCTTCGGCCCGCAGGGCGTCTATATCGTCGTCGCGAGCCTGAACGTTATAGCGGTGGTCTCCACCGGCTTCATTATGAAGTACCCGCCGGACCCGAACGCGCCCCGGAGATCGGTCCTGGCAAGCTGGACGGAGGGGTTCCGGCACGTTGCCCAAAGGAAAACCCTGCTCCAGGTGATGATCTTTTCCGGCGTCGCTGCGCTGCTGACGATGCCGTTCAGGATGATGTTGCCGCCGATCGCAATCGATATCTACGGCGCTTCGGAAGTGGAGACCGGGTTGCTCGTGGGTGTCGTCGGGGTCGGCTCACTTATCGGCGCGCTCGGCATAGCGAACCTGCGGCGCGGCCAACGGCGCGGCCTGATCCTGCTGATGACATCGGTGGTTTCCGGCGTAGCGTTTGTGCTGTTTGCCGGGCTTCCGGTCTACTGGATCGGCCTGGTCTTGATGATCCCGGTCGGGTTCGCAGAGGTGGGGCGGTTTGCGCTCGGCCAGGCGCTCTCAATGGAGTTGACGGACGACGCGCACCGGGCCCACGTGGCCAGCCTGTTCATGATGTCGTTCTCCATCGTGGCGCTGGGAATGTTGCCGCTGGGTCTCGCAATGGAGGCCTTCGGGGCAGAGGTGGCGATGCTCGGTCTCGGCGTGGCGTTGCTCATAACGAGCGTCCTGTTCATCGCGACTATGAAAGGCCTCAGGCAGTTTGGATAAGACGAAGGTCACCGCTGAACGGTTACGCGCCAGCAGGAGCGAAATCGTTTGGCGATAGAGCGCCATAACCGCTCGGATACAACGGCTGCCCGCGCACCCGAAGCGGGGGGCGCGGCTAAGAGGACTGACGTCCAGGTCGCCGATGGATACTGGAGCCGAACCTTCCAGTCCCTGACTAACCGGAACTTCCGGTTCCTGTGGCTTTCAATGCTGCTCATGATGGGCGGCATGAACATGCAGATGGTCGCGCGTGGCCTTCTGGCGTGGGACCTGACCGGGTCCTATCAAATGATCGGCTTGATCTCCGTCGGATTTGCGCCCCCGATGTGGATCCTGGGCATGTTCGGCGGGGTGGTCGCAGACCGCATCGACCGGAAACGCATAATCCAGTTCGGGCAGCTTGGCATGGTCGCCAACGCCGCCGTTATCGCCACGGCGATTCAAACCGACACCATCACGATCTGGTACCTGTTCGGCGCATCAATTTTCCAGGGCACGTTGTTTGCATTTTTGATGCCCGCCCGGCAGTCGATCATCCCGAGTATCGTCGGCGACACCCTGATGGCGAACGCGCTGGCCCTGAACGGTATGGGCATGTCGTTGATGACGCTTGCTGCGCCGGCGGTCGGCGGCGTCATTTACGCCTGGCAGGGCCCGGGCGCCGCCTACTACACGATCTTCGCGCTCAACGCTGGCTCGCTGGTGTTCAGCGCTATGTTGCCTTCGGTGATCGCCGCCGGCAAGCATCGTAACGTCCTGGGTGATCTGAAAGACGCGTTGCGCTATGCGGCCGGCAACCGAACGATCATTGGCCTTCTGCTGATAGCGCTCGGGACGACCATGTTCGCTAACGCCGCTCGCAACTTCTTGCCGGCATACGTCGATGACGTCTTCGGAAAGGCTATCGACGCAGGCGGCCCCCAGGCCGTTGGCTGGATGCTGGCCGTATTTGGCGCGGGCGCCTTTATCGGGTCGCTGTTCATCGCGGGCTTGAGACGAGGGGCGCATCGAGGGCTATGGCTCATAGCCTCAACGCTCTTGTCGGGCGTCGCCGTCGTTGGTCTCGGCGTGGCGCCGGTGCTCGCCGCGGCCTACGTTTTCCTGTTCTTCATGGGGCTTGCTGATGCTGGCCGGCGTTCGTTGAACAACGCCCTTTTGATGGAGGTCGTGGACGACGAGTATCGAGGCCGTATATCAGGCATCTGGATGATGAACTTCGGGTTTATGCCCATCGGGATATTGTTGTTCAGCGGCCTGTCTGAACTCTGGGACATTCGAGTAGCGTTGCTGACAATGGGCGGCGGCCTCCTCTTCACCGGCACCTATTTCCTGCTGGCGGACCGGAATATTCGACGCCTGTAGGCTCCCTCAAGCCGAGAACATCCGGGGCATTTCGTTGCCGGCCGGGAAAACCTGGCGATCGGCATCTCCTGTTACGGGAAGCCGGGCACGTTAGCTATACTCGGCGAATCACCTCATCGGGTTTTGGGGCCCCTTACTTCCTTTGAACTTTTTCATCGACGTTGATTACACATTGATTTCGGCCAACGGAGCGCTCCGGCCACACGCTGACACGCTGTTCAGTCGTGTGACGGAGGCCGGGCACGCGATGTATATCTGGTCCGGCGTTGGCATCAGGAAGTACGAGATGACGCGGCATCACATCGACCCGATGGTCACCGACTACTTCGAGAAGCCCACCTCCGACTACCGGGCAGCGGTGG